>JAAZOZ010000048.1 GCA_012797505.1 Smithella sp.
CATCCTTAAGATTTCTCGTCGCTCACGCTCCTCGAAATGACATTTTTCAAAGCTCTCGGGATACTAACATCGGCAATCTTATTTGACAAGCATTTCCTGACACCGGTTTCCCGCCCGTATTGACAGAAACACGGAGAATGAATATACTACGGCCAAATCGGGCAGCGGCATTTAAGGTGTTTTTATGATTCGCTATTTTAACGCGACGCATATACCGGTGGCGGCCAGGGCCTTTAGCGATGCTGAAAAGCTGGTCTCCCGACATTTTCGCCTGAGCGAGAACGATTTGCGCAAGAACAAGTATGACGTAAAAACACTTGCATTTTTAGAGGAGCATGAAGTAAAAGACGGCGCGTTTGCGCACCTTTGTAAATATTCTTACGAAAAGCCTTCGGATGGAAGTCCTGAAGGAAAAGAAGGGTTTGACTTTTACCGGGTGTGTTTGCAGGACAATATCATTCTGGATGCGGTGGAAAGGGCAAATACATTTATAAAATTCAGCCCTTTGATGTTGTACATTGCCGCTCATGAGCTGATTCACGTGCTCCGGTTTGGAAGTGGCGCCATTGATTTCAATGCGTCACTCCAGGAAAAAGAACAGGAAGAAAAGATCGTTCACAACCTGACGAGGAGCGCTTTGCAACCGGTAAAACAAAACGACCTGGAGATTGTTTTGGACTGCTTCTCGAGTGAGTTTTCGATCAGTGATTTATATAATTAATGTGAGGAGGTTGAGACTATGCCTATTTATGAATATCAGTGCAGGAAATGCGGCAAACAATTTGAGGCGTTTCAGGGCATTACCGAGCCGGATTTGAAAACATGCAAATTCTGCAAGGGCAAGGTTCACAAGATGATGTCGCTTTCATCCTTCAGCCTGAAGGGCACCGGCTGGTACGCGACGGACTACAAGGGGAAAAAGCCGCAGACGGTCAATCCGAAAAGCACGGAAACGGCAACGGCAGAAAGTTCTTCGGCTTCTTCCGATGCTTCAGCAACCGTCAAAGGCGTCAGCGAAGATTAAATGTATCTTCTCAAAAAGACCAAATAAAAAAGCGGCATCGGAATGCCGCTTTTTTATTAACCACACTGGAGCAATAAAACGCAGATCGCTGTTGCCCCAACATCCCTTTGAGCGGCCATTGGAAGGGTTTTGCATAATAAATCAAGGTGATGCGAAAGATCAGCGATGACAACTGTTTGAGCCGAAGGCGAGTTTTGTCATCGCCTTTCGCGAGCCTTAGACTTATTCAAAACACTTCCAGGCGAGCGAAAAGGGGATTTGGGGCAACAGCGCGCTTTCTAATCCCACCGTCAAATTTATTCCTGAAAAAACGCCTGTAATTCCTTGCACAACTGCTCCGGCACAATCGGACAGATGATTTCATCGTGCAGTTTTTCAAAATAATTCAAATCGCTGGTGCCCAGGGGATTGATTTCAAAACGCGGAACGATTTTCCCCTGCACCCAGAAGTTCTTCTCCGGCAGCATCGGCGCGTACAGGGAAAGATTGAAGCTCATGAAATTATTGACATACATGTGAAGAAAGACCCGGGAAAGCCCCTTGAGCAGCTCCTCAAAGTTGGCCTGGGTCAGATCAAAAAACGAGGTTTTCTCCCTGAAATAAAAATCCACTTCCCCGGCCATGCCCTTGGGCGAGAATGCAGTGAGCCATGACACCACACCGGTGGACGCGATGAAGCGCTCGCCTGCGTCCTGCTCACGATCCAGCAGGTCTTTCCAAAGATTGCCGCCGGAGGCAGCTTCGTAATTCTGCGCGCTGGCCAGCAGTCGCCGCATGAAACTGGTCGGCTTTTTGCCCGCGATCGTCTGCAGGTGGGGATGGATCAGTCCGCCTCCCGCGGGCGGCATGTAGTTCCAGTTGATCGAACCATACCGGAACCCTTTCTGCAGTTCGGCCATCCGGTAAAAATAATCCCGGCAGACGGCAAAGCCGTCGCGCATGGCGTCGGGCGTCAATGAGTCCAGCCCCACAAAGTGGCGGTGCGAAAAAATCGCCACCGTGTTGGTCGCGTCGTAGGGAAATGCGTTGGGAAACAGAAAAGCGCTTCCTCGGGTGAATTTTCCGCCTTCGATGATGTCCGGAGTGAACCGGGGCGTGATTTTGTCAAAGAGCGCCGGGCAAAACGGACAGATTGATTCCGGCGATTTTTCCAGATAGACCGCGGTGTCCGGCTTCTGGGCCGGCCTTACCCGGTAAGGAAGAATGCGGCTCGCCACGCCGGTGGTTTCGTCGTACCGCTCTTCAATGGTCATGTCTTTGGGTTCAAATCCGTCAAAGGGGCTGAGGTGCCGTCCGGTGACCGTTTCCTTGTGAAATCCGATATCTCTCATGTTCTCTCCTTCCCGTTCTCAGTCGGCGGCGGCTCCTCTTTGCGCGAAGCGCTTTTTCTCAGGCACTGGTGAAGAAAGCGCTCCACGCTCTCATGGGATAAGTCCCCTTGCAGCTCCGCCTTGAGAACGTCCAGTGGAATTTCCAGTCGGGCGGCGCTGCGGTGTCCGCCCCCCTGGCCGATCTGACCGCAGGCTTTCTGCGCCATCGCGCCGCAGTCCTGGCGGTAGCCGTCGCCCCGGAAAATAATGACCAGCCGGTCGTTCACGATGCCCGCCACCACCACATACGACGTGCCGATCACGTGCAGATAAAAATCCGCCACCTGCACGCAGACATCCGGACTTTCCACATTCCCCAGAAACCCGACGCGGCGTCCGCGGAAATGCGTCATGGAATGAAACGCGTGATCGAAATATTTCAGATAGCTGCGCGGGGTCTGATTGAGCTCGATCCGGCGGATCAGCCGCAGGTTGGCGCGCCGGGAATGATAGGTGTAGGCGCGGATGTCTTCGGCCAGCGTTTCGCGGTCGAAATTATCCGTGTCCGTCTTGATGCCGTACAGCAGCGCCGTGTGCAGATTGCGGGGAATGCGCACGCGCGCGGCCAGCAGGTATTCCGTGAGAATCGTCGAGAGCGCGCCGTACGAAGGCCGGATGTCGGCAAGCTCGGCCTGCCAGCCGCCTTCGCGGGGATGATGATCCATAACGATGTCCGGCTCGCGCGCCGGGAGGGAATCCCCAAAAAAAGAAGGCTGCGCGTCCACCAGCGCAACAAGCCGGCAGGCGCCGGCGTCGATCTGATTCAGAAGCCGGATGTTGAGGCGCATCGCCTGCGCCAGTTCCCGGTTCTGCTGGCGCCGGATCGGCTCCGTCGCCGCAAAAACCCATTTGGACAGGCCTTTGGTGCGCAGGAGGATTTCGCGAAGCGCCATGGCGGAAGCGATCGCGTCCGGGTCGGGGCTGCCGTGCATCAACACCAGCAGCGAATCGTCCGGCTGCGCGAGCTCGAGGAGCTTTTTGACATTCTGCTGCGTCTCACTTTTGAAGGGCAAACGATGCAATCGACGTTACTCCAAGAGAATTTTCCCCGAATGATCGGCCACGACGTCGCCCACGACGGCCGCATCCGTGATGCCCGCCCGGCGCATGGCTTCCGCGAGCGGCTCGGCCTTCCCGGAAGGCAGGCTGAAAAACAGACCGCCCGCCGTCTGCGGATCAAAGCAGACGTCAAAAATCCAGTCCGGACAGGACGGGGCTTTTTCGACCTGATGAAGACGGTAGTTCCGGTTGCGGTAAAGACCGCCGGGAAGATAGCCGGATTCCACCAGATCCCGCACGCCCTCCAGAATCGGGATCCGGGCTGCCTCGATCCGCAGACCGACATCGCTGCCTTCAATGGTTTCACAGGCGTGTCCGAGAAAACCGAAGCCCGTGATATCCGTGCAGGAATGGATGTTCCCCGCGGCGATCATCAGCTCGGCCGCTTTTTTATTGAGCGTCGTCATGCAGCGCGTCGCCTGTTCGATGAGCGCCTGGCCTACCGCCCCCGCCTTGATGGCCGTTGCGACAATGCCCGTGCCCAACGGCTTGGTCAGGATGAGCCGGTCGCCCGCGCGGGCGCCGCGGTTGAAAAGCACGCGGTCCGGGTGAATCGTGCCGGTCACCGACAGGCCGTATTTGATTTCGTTGTCTTCCACACTGTGGCCGCCCACCAGAAGCGCGCCGGCTTCGCGCATCTTGTCCAGCCCACCGCGCAAAACGTCCCGCAGCACCGATTTGTCCATCGTTTTCACGGGAAAACAGACGATATTCATGGCGGTGAGCGGAGTTCCCCCCATTGCGTAAATATCGTTCATGGCGTTGGCCGCGGCGATTTGGCCGAAGGTGAAGGGGTCATCCACGGTCGGCGTGAAGAAATCCACGGTCTGCACCAGCGCCAGGTCGTCGGAAATTTTATACACGCCCGCGTCTTCCGCATGTTCATACCCGGTCACCAGCTTCGGATCGGAAACAAGCGGCAAATCGCAGAGAATGTCTGAAAGGTCCCCCGGACCGATCTTACAGGCTCAACCCGCGCTCGATACGGTTTGGCTCAAACGAACGGACTTTTTTTCTTCCATGGTTCCTCAACTCGAAAAATGATTTGCGCGCCCCTGCTGAAGGCGTTTGATTTTTTAGCATAGAAGCCGTTATTTTCCAATGGATTTCAGAAAAGACAAAACTCTTTACGTTCCCTCGAAAAAGACAACGGTCCTGATTCCGAACGGCCGGTTTGTCCGATGGCCTGCCGGAGGGGCCGCAGAACCTGCGGATAAGACAAAACACTTTCTCCGAGAGCACCAACAGAACACCCGGACGGCAACCCGGCAGGAGGGCATTGTTTTTTGTTGATTTATTTGCGCCATTCAGATTATAGGAAATCACCTTTGAAAGGGATACCGGGCATGCCCATTCGCTACTACAGCACCAATCGCCATGTAAAACCGGCTGCGGGAATTACTCCCTTTACCGGAAGCGTGTCTTTCCGGGAAGCCCTGCTGGCGGGGCAGTCGCCGGACGAAGGCCTGTTTGTTCCCGACGCCATCCCGCAACTTCCCATGAAAGACATTGTTGCGCTTCGCAACCAACCTTACTGGCAGGCCGCACTGCTGGTCGCCCGGGCGTTTCTGTCGGAAGAATTTTCTTTAGAAGTCCTCGAGACGATCGTGAAGGACGCGTACAACTTCCCCGTCCCGCTGGAGGCGGTGTATCCGCGCGCCTTCATCCTTCGGCTGGACCAGGGCCCCACGGCGTCCTTCAAGGATTTCGCCGCCCGGATGATGGCCCGGCTCATGAGCCACTGCCGGCCTGAAGGGGAGAGGCTCAATATTCTGGTGGCGACGTCCGGCGATACGGGAAGCGCCGTGGGAGAAGCCTACAAGGGCGTTGACGGCATTGATGTGACCATCCTGTATCCGGCGGATGAAGTGAGCCTGATGCAGAAAAAGCAGCTCGACACCATCGGAGGCAACGTACGGGCCATATGCGTTCGCGGAAAATTCGATGACTGTCAGAATCTGGTCAAAGAGGCGTTTGCCGACAAAGATCTGGCCCGTTTCAATCTGTCGTCGGCCAACTCCATCAATTTCGGGCGCATTCTGCCGCAGATCGTTTACTATATCTATGCCTACGCCCAGTTGGCCGGCGCCGGCGAGGAAGCGGTGGTCTCCGTCCCCTCCGGCAATTTCGGAAACGCCCTGGGCTGCGAATACGCCCGCCGGATGGGATTGCCGGTGGCAAAACTGATCATGCCCACCAATGAAAACGACGAGTTTCCCGCTTTTCTGGAAACCGGAACCTACGCGAAAGTATCGCCGTCGCGCGCCTGCATTTCCAACGCCATGAACGTGGGGCATCCCAGCAATCTGGCGCGATTCTTTGAATTGTACGGCGGCACCGTGGACCGCACGGGCATGGTTCACCGCTATCCCGACCTGGATGAAATGCGGCGCCGCATTTTTTCCGTGAGCGTCAGCGACGGGGAAACCCGGCAAACCATCAAAAGCGTCTACGAGCGCTATCGCGTGGTTCTGGAGCAGCACGGAGCGGTCGGCTGGGCGGGGCTTACGGCCTACCAGAAAAAAACCGGCGACACGAGGCTGGCCATCTGTCTGGAGACCGCCCATCCGGCGAAGTTTCCCGATGAGATCAAGGACCTGCTGGGGATCGACCCCGAACCGCCGGAAAGCATGAAAGACCTGGCCCGACGTGAAGGAAGCGCCATCAACCTGTCCGGGGATTTCGCCTCCTTCAAAACGTACCTGCAGGCGCATCTGAAAATCAAAAAATAAACCCCTGGACGTCCGGCCGGCGAATTCCGGCAGACCGTGTGGCGACGGATGAAAAAACCGGCAACCCCTCCCAAAAACCGACAGACGACGGGGCAAGATTTTTCTCCCGGAGACCTGATCGTTGAAACCGGCCGCTTTTTCCTGGGCGCGCCTTACCGGGAAGGCACGCTGGAAGGACCGGGCCGTGAAAAGCTGATCGTCAATCTTCATGCATTCGACTGTACAACCTTTGTGGAAACCGTGCTGGCGCTGGTCCGCTCTGCCCGTTTCGGAAAGCTCCGCGCGCCGGAATTCCGCAGGAACCTCCGATACATTCGCTACCGCGGGGGAAAAATCGACGGCTATGCTTCCCGTCTTCATTACTTTACGGACTGGATCATTGATAATCAGAAAAAAAAGACGCTGAAGGACGTTACGCGGCATCTTGGCGGCGCCCGCCGGCAAAAAGAAATTCATTTCATGACAACCCATCGCGAACGCTACGCCGCCCTGACCCATCAAAACCAGGCGAAAAGAATGCGGCAGACGGAACGGAGACTGTCGCGCAGGTCGTTTTACATGATCGGCAAAGAACGGGTATCCCAAATTCAGGACGGCATTCAGCCGGGAGACATTCTCGCATTTACGACAAATCAGGACGGGCTGGATGTGGCGCATGTCGGATTGGCCGTCCGCGAGCGCGGCCGTCTGCGCCTGCTGCATGCCTCGCGCCGGGAAGGCGCCGTAGTGGTTTCCGCTGAAACGCTTCCGGCGTACCTGCGCCGCCGTGGAAATTTCACCGGGATTCTGGTCGCCCGGGCACTCTAGCGCCGCCCGGCGAAAAATCCTGCGCCGCCGTTTTTTTGCTCATTTTCACCTTTATTTTTGAGCGCACATATATTAAGATAAAGACAAATCACCGAAGGCAATACAGGAGGCGACTATGAACTATGTCAGGGATATTCTCAAGACGAAAGACGGCAGGATTCAGACGATTTCTCCCAAGGCAACCGTATATGAAGCCCTGGAAAAAATGAGCGAGAAGGAAATCGGCGCCCTGGTGGTCATGGAAAACAAGAAGGTGGTGGGCATCTTTTCAGAAAGAGATTACGCCAGAAAAATTATCCTTCAGGGGAAAACCTCCAAGAAAACCCTGGTCAAGGAAGTCATGTCTTCCCATTTGTTCTCCGTCACCCCGGACACCACGGTGGAAGACGCGATGGTCCTGATGACGGGAAAGCATATCCGGCATCTGCCGGTTTTTGAAAAGTCCAAATTTGTCGGCATCATTTCCATCGGCGACGTCCTGAAGCTGATTATCTCCAATAAGGATTTCCTCATCAATCAGCTGAGCGACTACATCGCCGGAAAATATTATTAGACCGCAAACCATTCTTTTCCCCGAAGACGGAATTTCCAGGCGTCCCTTCGGGGAAAATTTTTTTCGCTGTCCGCGCCGCGCGTCCGACCATCCTGATCGGGTCGGCTTTCCCACAAACCTGCCCTTCCTGCAAGTCCGCCTCCTCTTTTCCAAGAGGCGTTTTTTCGCCTTGTTCCTTGACATCCGTCGTCAAATACCGTTATACATTGTCGCCCATTTCTTTCAAACTGGAAGCGTGCCGTCATGGATATGGTCAACGCCGCTGCATCCGTCGTCAAAAACATCAGAATTCAGGACATCCTGGATATGGCGATCATCGCCGGAATGATTTTCGCCCTCTTGATGTGGTTCAAAACCAGGGCGTCGAGATTTGTTCTGATCGGCATTTTGCTTCTGGGCGGCGTGTATCTGGCCGCCCGGTTTTTCCAGCTCTATCTCACCGTGATCGTACTCCAGGGGTTCTTCGCCATTTTGCTGTTCGTGCTGGTGGTGATCTTTCAGGAAGATCTTCGCGGCTTCTTTGAGCGCATCGCCATGCTGGGCCAGCTCGGCAAACAGGCGCCGCCCCTGTCGCGTCTGCAAAAAACCGCGAACATCATCTCGGAAACCGCGGGCAATCTTGCCAAGAAGCGCATCGGCGCCTTGCTGGTCATCCAGGGAAATGATCCGCTGGACCGCCATCTGAACGGCGGCGTCCCCCTGAACGGCGCCGCGAGCGAGCCGCTTCTGGAAAGCCTTTTCGATCCTCACTCCCCGGGCCACGACGGGGCGGCGGTCCTCAAAGACGACCGCGTGGCAATGTTCGGCTGTCATTTGCCCCTGTCCGTCAATACCGCGCGACACGGAAACATGGGCCTGCGCCACACGGCCGCGCTCGGACTGACGGAGCGATCGGATGCCCTGTGCGTTGTCGTGTCCGAAGAGCGCGGGAGCATCTCCGTCTCCGAGGGAAAGACGCTCTCCGTCGTCCCCGGCGCCTCGGCGCTCCACGAAATCCTGGAAAAGCACTACGCAAAATACCGACCGGCGCCGAAAAAAAGACCGCTCCGGGCCTGGCTCAGTGAAAACACAAAGGAAAAAGTAATCGCCGTCGGTCTGGCCTGTTTGTTGTGGGCGGCCTTCGGTTATCAGCGGGATACCGTGCGCCGTGATTTTTTCGTTCCCCTGGCGTATAAAAATCTGCCTGCCGGATGGCATTTTGACGCCCCCCCGGTGAAGGAGGCCAAAGTGACGCTGCAGGGGCCCGAACAGGCCTTCCGGCTGATGAATGAAGATTCGCTGAAGCTCGCCCTGGATGTATCGGCGCTGGCGCAGAAAAATCAGGAATTTTCCCTCAACCGGAACATGCTGAACACGCCAACCGGTTTGTCGATTGCCGAAATCAGCCCGGCAAAAATCAAGGTTTTCGCGTCGGGGCAGGTTGTCGCGCATCTGCCGGTCCACGTCGCGACCGTCAACCGGCTGCCGGATCACCTGGTCCTGCAGAAAATATCCGTGAAGCCGGCCGCGCTCCGGGTCCTGCTGGATTCGTGGATCAAGCCCGCCGGCCTTCGGCTGGAAACGGAGCCCCTCGATCTGCAAAGCGTCACTTCCTCCATGACGGTGGCGCTCAGGGTCAATGCCGTCTCCGGCGCATCTTTCCCGGACGGAAAATCCGCCAGGGTTCAGGTTGCCGTCCGCGTCAAACCCAAGGAGCCAACCCCATGACCCTCGCCGTAAAAAAAAGATCGAAAAAGGCCGGACTGAGCCCGGGGACATTGATTCATATCGGCCACGCCTACGAGGATTCATCCCGCCTTCGGCTGATGCGCTACGACGAAGCCGCCCTGGTGGAAAAGGAAAACTTCTCGCCGGGGGAGCTGATCGAGGAAAAGAAAAAACCGGGCGTCCTGTGGGTCCACTTGGACGGTCTGCGGGACATCGGGCGTCTGGAGGAAATCGGCCGCATCTTCGGCCTTCATCCCCTGATTCTGGAAGACATCCTCAACACCGATCAGCGGCCGAAGGCGGAGGATTTCACGGATTATATTTTCATTGTTTTAAAGAACATCCATCATCCCGCCGGTCAGAACCTGCACGCGGAGCAAATCAGCATTCTTCTGGGGCCGAATTTCGTTTTGTCCTTTCAGGAAAAAGCGGGAACGCTGTTTGACCCCATTCGTGAAAGGATCCGCACCGACAAGGGAAGAATCCGCAAGGCAGGGGCGGATTATCTGGCGCATCATCTGATGGACGCAATCGTTGATCAGTATTTTGCCGTGCTGGAAGACATCGACGACAAAATTGAACTGCTGGAAGAGGACCTGGTCAAAAAAACCACTCCCGACAAACTGCAGGCCATCCACCTGCTGAAAAGAGAGCTGATTTTGCTGCGCAAGTCGCTCTGGCCGCTTCGGGAGGCCATCGGTCTGCTGCAGCGGGCTGATTCCCCGCTCATCGCCGATTCCGATCTGATTTATTTCAAGGACATTTCCGATCACATCATCGCCGTCATTGACACGGTGGACACCTTCCGGGACATGCTGGCCGGCATGCTGGACATCTACCTGTCCTCCGCCAGCATGCGGATGAACCAGGTCATGAAGGTGCTCACCATTATCGCGACCATTTTCATGCCGCTGACGTTTCTGGCGGGCATCTACGGAATGAATTTCGCCTACATGCCGGAGCTGGGCTGGCGGTGGGGTTATTTTGCCGTCCTGGGCCTCATGTTGACGATTGCCCTGGGAATGCTTATGTTGTTCCGCAGGAAAAAATGGATTTGAAACAGCCAAAAAGGTTGCAATAGCCGTCAAAATATGTTCAGTTTTCAGGCGTAATTATATTCTATCAGGAGGAAACCCCTATGCAGGTGTTCGCAGCAAGTGACATCGTCGAAGTGGCGATTCGAATTGAGGAGAATGGAATCAATTTTTATAAATTCGCCGAACAGATCGCCAGGCAGGAAGACGCCAAAAAGCTCTTTTCCCAGCTCGCGCAGGCGGAGGCCGCGCACAAACGCACGTTTGAAAAGTTTTTCGCCGACATGGAAAAATACAATCCGCCGGAGCAGTATGCCGGAGAGTACAGCGCCTATCTGCGCAACTACGTGGACAACAACCTGATCTTTACCAAGGAAATCATGGACCGGCAGCTCGCAAAAGTGACGGACACGGTGGGCGCCTTTGAGTTTGCCATGCAGCGCGAACTGGATTCGGTCCTGTACTACCATGAAATCAAAAACATGGTCCCCGCGGCACAGCATGAAGCCATCGACAAAATCATTGAAGAGGAAAGACGACACTACACGATGCTGTGCGACATGAAAAAACGCTACGAGAACAAATAGCGCAACGACGCCCCTGCAGGCCCGGACCCAAGCCTTATTCAGCCGTTCGACAAAACGATGCTCCGAATGTTGATTTGAAAAAGAAAACGGTGAATAAAATGCTGCGAATTTTGTATCAACCCTACAAGTGGTTGATCTTTGCTCCGTATCTGGCGGTCTCCACCCTCTTTTTCGGCTCTCTGACGATGGTGCTGGCCGTTGTCACGAATCCCCGGATCACCAGCTTCATCTGCGGAACGATCTGGGCCCGCCTCAACGGCTATCTTACGCCGATCCGGGTTACGGTCACGGGAAGAAACCATATCGTCAAAACGCAGTCCTACGTCATCGTCGCAAACCATCAAAGCCAGTATGACATCTTCGTCCTGTACGGCTGGCTGGGGATCGACTTCAAGTGGGTGATGAAGCAGGAATTGAGAAAAGTGCCCGGCATCGGGATCGGCTGCGAAAAAGTCGGGCATATTTTCATCGACCGGTCCAACCATGAAAAGGCCCTCGCCTCGCTTGCCGCGGCCAAAGAAAAGATCGTCAACGGCACGTCGGTCATCTTCTTCCCGGAAGGCACCAGAAGCAGGGACGGCCGGCTGGGCGCCTTTAAAAAAGGGGCCTTTAAAATGGCCGTGGATCTCCGGCTGCCGATCCTGCCCATCACCATCGTCGGCACGCGCGATATTTTGCCGACGGACTCCGTTGATCTCTTTCCCGGGCGGGCGCGCATGATCATCCACAAGCCGATCGATACCGCGGGCTATACGGATGACAACCTGGACGAACTGGTGGACCGGGCGCGCAGCGTCATTGAATCCGGTCTTCGGGAAACCGCAGCCGGGTGATGCCGCCGAAAATCGCGGCCCCCACGCTTCCTGGCGTTTCAGCGGGAGCTCTCAGTTTTTCAAATCGTATTTCTTCAGCTTATACCGCAGCATTCTTTCCGACATGCCCAGAAATTCCGCGGCTTTGGTCTGGTTGTCGGCCGTCTTCGCCATGGCTTCGCCAATCAGGCGCTTCTCCAGCTCTTCGACGGAATCCCGCAGCGTGCCGGCCGATGAACCGCCCGGTGCCCCGGAAAAAGAACCAGGCCGAAAGGGCAAATCACTCACGGTGATATAATCGTTGCGGGCGATGACGACGGCCCGCTCCATAATGTTGACCAGTTCCCGGATATTGCCCGGATAGTCGTATTTCAAAAGCAGATCCCTGGCTTCCGCCGTGATGCCCCTGAGGCTCTTTCCGTTTTCCGCGGCAAATTTTTCCAGATAGTGATCCAGGAGCAAAGGCAGGTCTTCCTTTCTTTCCCTCAGCGGCGGAAGGGACATGGCCACCACCTTGAGCCGGTAAAAAAGATCCTCTCGGAAGGCCCCTTCCCGGACGCGCGCTTCCAGGTCGCGGTTGGTGGCGCTGATGATCCGGACGTCCACGGAAATGCTGGCATTGCTGCCGAGCCTCGAAATTTCCTTCTCCTGCAGAAATCGCAGGAGTTTCACCTGAACGGCGGGGCTCAATTCGCCGATTTCATCCAGGAAAAGCGTGCCGCCGTCCGCCTCTTCGAAGCGGCCGATGCGCCGCGAACCGGCGCCGGTGTAAGCGCCCTTTTCATGGCCGAACAGTTCGCTCTCCAGAAGATTTTCCTGCAGGGCGCCGCAGTTCACCACGACAATGGGCCTCGCGGCCCGCGGGCTCAACTGATGAATCAGCCTCGCCAGGAGTTCCTTGCCCGTGCCGCTTTCCCCTGAAATCAGCACGGTGGCCCGGCTGGGCGCGACGCGGCTGGCCATGTTCATCAGCTCCACCATGCGGGCGCTTTTGTAAATGATTTTCTCCGCGGTGACGCCGGTCTTCCCCAGCTCCTGTTTCAGAAGATCATTTTCACGGATCAGGCCGCGGCGCTCCGCCACGCGGTCCACGAGAATCAGCAGTTCGTCGAGTTCGATCGGCTTCGTGATGTAATCCACCGCCCCCGCCTTGATCGCCTCCACGGCGGTTTCGATGGTTCCGTACGCGGTAATGATCACGACATCGATCTCGTGATTGATCCTTTTAACCTCCTTGAGAACGGCCAGCCCGTCCATGCCGGGCATTTTGTAATCCAGAAGAATCAGGTCAAAATGATGGTTGGCCACCGTTGTAACCGCCGCTTCGCCGTTCTCCGCTTCCATGACCCGGTGGCCTTCGGAAATGAGAAAATCCCGAAGCATTTCCCGTTGAGACCGGCCGTCCTCCACAATCAGAATATGTAATTTCTGCATGGCGCTTTATCCTTGGCAATCAGGTTTTGTCGCTTATTTTTTCGACCGGCAGCACAATTTCAAACGTCGTCCCCTCGCCCGGGCGGCTGATCACGCGAACGTCGCCGCCGTGGCCGCGGATAATCTCCGTGGCCAGAGGAATGCCCAGCCCCAGGCCTTTTTCCTTGGTCGTGTATTCCGGGCTGAAAACTTTTTCGATTTCCTCCGGAGTCATGCCGCAGCCGGTGTCCGCAATGCTCACCAGAACATGTTTTTTGCCCTCCCGGCTGACGGTAATGGTGATTTTGCCCCCGTTCGTGATGGATTCCATGGCATTTTTGATGAAGTTTAAAAAGGCCTGCTGGAGCTTGTTGATGTCCATGGGGATGACGGCGGGGGAAAGCCGCCACTGGGTCTCCAGCGTAATGTTTCTTGAGGCCGCCTCTTCCGCCATCAGGCTGACAATTTTCTGCAGAACTTCCGTGACGGAGAAATTGCTCAACTCCAGCCTTCTGCTCTTGGAAAAAGAAAGAAACTCTTCGATGATCCCGTTGAGACGCCGGATTTCATCGCGGATCACCGTGGAAAGATTTTTAAACTCCCGGGCCTTTGTTTCATCCGGGGGAATGAAATCTCTTTTCAGGCGCTGCGTCGCCATGCTGATGGCGTTGAGCGGATTGCGTATTTCGTGCGCCACTCCCGCCGCCAGTTGCCCCAGCGAAGAGAGGCGCTCGGCCTTTTCCAGCCTTCGCTCCATTTCAATAATACCCGCCAGATGCCGGTTTTGATCGTGGTAGAGCAGCCACATGGACAAAAGAGCGATGCCGACGACAAACAGCATGAAAATGAAAATATTCTGACGGTTTTCGGCAATAATCTTGTCCATGGAGCCGCGATCCAGACCGATGCGGACGATTCCGGCAATTTTTTCCCTGGGGAGGTAGGGATTTTCCATGACAAAGGGGGCGGCCACATCCAGAATTTTGATTCCCTGCAGGTCCACTTTCCTGCTCAGAATTCTTTTCTTCCCCCTCATCATCTCCTGATCGTTGAGATCCTCGCTGGTCAAGCCGGCCGGCAATTCTCCGATATTCCCCAGCAGAATTTTTTGATCATTAAAGACCTGCAGGTAAGCGATGCCGTGGCCTTCGCCCATTTTGCTCATGGCTCTTTCGACGGCAACTTTCAGGC
The DNA here is from genome assembly GCA_012797505.1 of Smithella sp. GTDB lineage: Bacteria > Desulfobacterota > Syntrophia > Syntrophales > Smithellaceae > UBA8904. Next base: position 14,290 of record JAAZOZ010000048.1, read on the forward strand.
TCCAGTACAGTCTGCCTTGACGGTCCAGGCAGAAGACGGCGATTCCGCTGTCTCCCTTGAGTTTCATGCCGACGTAGCCGATGTCCTGTTTGATGCGGATTTTTTCCAGCAACTCGACCGTTGTAGCCTTGCGCCCCTTGACGGTCAAATCGCTTTTCGGCAGCATGTCGGTTTTCAGAGGACCGCTCTGGTAAATGACGTCGCCCCGCATATTGAGAACGGCCGCATACCAAAAATGATTATCGGCCGCAAACTTGCGAAGGTAGGCGTTGCTCAGCAATTTCTTTTTCCACTGTTCGTCGATTTGCTGCCCCAGTTTGGTGATGGCATCGTAAACCAGCTGGATGGAATAGGCGGATTCCGCCTCTTTGGCGGTTTTGAGATGGGACGGCATTTTCCCTTTGGCGGCGGCAATGCTTTTCAGATTATCTTCCGTCTGGCGCAAAAGGACGCTGATGGTGGTCAGGGCCTGATCTTCCATAAATCCGACCAGGTTGGTTTCGTTGCGGCGGATATCCAGATAGCCCATCACCAGAATCAGCGCTACCAGGACTGCCGACACGATGCCGACCGCCAGCGGTTGAAGAAAATTTCCGTTATACGAATGTGCGCCGCGTTGGGTGATTGCCTTCTTTTTTTGAAAAAATAACATAATATCCTTATCTTACAAAAAATTAACGGGCACTTCTTCGCTGTGATGGTTATTTGCCGGTTATCATCGGGTTTTTTCCGGGAAAAGTCAACGACAAATGAAAGCGTAAATCGACATTTTCGTCGAAAAATAACAAAAAATTGCACAAAACCTATCTATCTGTTATTGTTTGATTAAATTCATTAAAATCAAAACCGGCTCGACATTTTTGCCGAATCCGCCGGATCGCAGGATAAGGGAGCTATTGGGATTTATTAGCTAAAATATATTTATATCAATTACTTATAGAAACACTCCCGCTGTGGCACAATATCTGCTAGATAATCGTTCAGAAAAAGATAAGTGTCGACTAAAATATTACGGGCATGATTAGCCGACAGCAAAACAACCAAGGAAGGCAACCAGTCCTTCACTCTTCTCTCCTTTCGGGAGGCTCTCAACCAGCCTCCCGTTTTTTTATCCTTTTTTCTCCGATCCCTTCTTTGCTTCGGTTTTCCGGCGTCGCCACTCGGTAATTCTCTCTTTGATGATTTTTTCGTATCCGGCATCGGTCGGGGAGTAAAGCACTTTCCCCTGAAGCTTGTCCGGAAAATACTCCTGGGGAACATAGGCATCGGAATAGTCGTGCGCGTATTTGTAGTCTTTGCCGTACTCCAGCTCCTTCATCAGTTTGGTCGGAGCGTTGCGGATGTGCAGGGGAACGGGAAGATAACCGGTTTTATTAATTAAATCTTTGGTTTGCCCGTATCCGGTGTAGAGGGAATTGCTTTTGGGCGCCACGGCCAGATAGACGGCCGCCTGCGCAATGGCCAGTTCGCCTTCCGGCAGGCCGATGAAATGAAACGCCTGCTGGGCGGCCATCGTCAGCACCAGGGCATGAGGATCGGCGTTGCCGATGTCTTCGGAGGCAAAGCGCACCATGCGCCGCAGAATGTAAAGAGGGTCTTCTCCGGCGGCCAGCATGCGGCCCAGCCAGTAAAGCGTTGCGTCCGGATCGCTTCCCCGCATGCTTTTATGCAGCGCCGAGATCAGATTGTAATGCTCCTCTCCGTCCTTGTCATACAGAAGGGCTTTTTTCAGCAGCGCCTCCTCGGCGGATTTCGCCGTGATCGTTCGTTCCTCCCCGGGCAGCGACTGGACCATCGAGGCGGCCGCCTCCAGGTTGTTGAGGGCCGTTCGGGCGTCGCCGTCGGAAATCCCGATGATGAACTGTAAGGCCTCCTCGGCGATTTGGATGGCGAATTTGCCCAAGCCCCTTTGCGGATCGGAAAGCGCGCGCTTCAGGATAGCCATCAGGTCCTCGTCCGTAAACTGCCTGAGCAGCATCACGCGCGTTCTGGACAAAAGCGGGGCGATGACTTCAAAAGAGGGATTCTCCGTGGTTGCGCCGATCAGCGTGATCAATCCGCTTTCCACGTGCGGCAGGAAAGCGTCCTGCTGGGCTTTGTTAAAGCGGTGGATTTCATCGACAAACAAAATGGTTTTCTGCTTTTTGGCCTCCCAGAGATCCCGGGCGTCGTCAATCACCTGCCGGATTTCCTTGACACCGGAAAGGACGGCGGAAAAACTGACAAAATTGGCTTTGGTTTCATTCGCCAGAATGCGCGCCAGCGTGGTTTTACCGGAGCCCGGCGGCCCCCAGAAAATCATCGAAAAAAGCTTATCTTCCGCAATGGACCGCCTCAACAGCGTTCCTTCGGCGACCAGATGCGGCTGGCCAATGTAATCGGCAAGCGTAAGCGGCCTCATTCTTTCGGCCAGCGGCGCCGTGTCCAATGCGTCATCCGGAGTTCCCTGGCTGAATAAATCCAGATTTTTCATGTTTGCCTCTTTGCTTTCTCCAGAATCTCAATCAAACTGACCACCTTTTCTTTGGGCTGCGCGTCCGCAAAGCGCTTCTGCTCCTCCTGCGTCAGGTTTTCCTCAAGCAGCGACGCCACGTCAAAAGCGGCCTGCCAGCAAAAAATAATCCGCGCACAGGGCAAATCCCCCGCTTCCCTCAAACAGTAGGCAAACGTCATTTCATCGCCCAATTTGGGACAGCGGGTGATTTTATGATCGTGCGGGGTTTTCATTGCCGGCCAGCTTGGCGAAAAAAAGAAAAGCCGTCAAGAATTTTTATTTTCCTGACGGCTTTCCATCAGCCCTGCCTCTTCCTTTTGGCAATCATTTACCCATAGACTATAGCCTGTTCCCCATAACCGTAGGGAACGGTCGCGACCATCCATGTGGGTGGCAAGACCGTTCCCTGCGAGAATGACATCCGTTATGGTTTGGGAAAATCCTTGATGGCGTTCAGAGCTCTTTCGATTTCGTGATCCGGCAGCTCGTAGGCCTCCAATTTACCCGACAGATAAGCGTCGTAGGAGGCCAGATCCACCAGGCCGTGACCGCTCCAGTTGAAAAGAATGATCTTTTCCTTTCCTTCCTCCCGGGCGCGCATGGCTTCATCCACGACGGCGGCCAGCACATGGTTGGTTTCCGGCGCGGGAATGAAGCCTTCGGAACGGGCCCATTTGACGCCCGCATCAAACGTCTTGAGCTGATCATACGCTCTGGGTTCAACCAGTTTTTCGCGGACCAGATGGCTGACGATGGGCGCCATGCCGTGATAGCGAAGCCCGCCTGCGTGGATCGGCGCAGGGACATAATCGTGGCCCAGCGTGTACATCGGAAGCAACGGCGTGGATTTGGCCAGATCCCCGAAATCATAGGCGAACGGACCTTTGGTCATGCTGGGGCAGGAAGTGGGCTCCGCTCCGACAATTTTCACCTCTTTGCCGTGGATTTTGTCGCAGGCAAACGGCGTGGCGATGCCGGCAAAATTGCTCCCGCCGCCGCAGCATCCCATGACCACATCGGGATAGAGGCCGAGTTTTTTCATTTGTTTCTGCGCTTCCAGACCGATGATCGACTGGTAGAGGATCACGTGATTGAGCACGCTGCCCAGACCATAGTGCGTATTGGGGCTGTTCACCGCGTCTTCAATGGCTTCGCTGATGGCAATGCCCAGGGAGCCGGGAGTATCCGGATATTCCGCCAAAACATTGCGGCCCACTTGGGTCAGATTGCTGGGACTGGCAATGCATTCCGCCCCCCAGGTATTCATCATCAGACGGCGGTAGGGTTTCTGCTCGTAGCTGACCCGGACCATGTACACCCGGCACGCCAGATCAAACATCTGGCAGGCCATCGCCAGGGCGCTTCCCCACTGACCGGCGCCGGTTTCCGTGGTCATGCGCTTCGTTCCCGCCTCCCGGTTATAGTAGGCCATCGGAACCGCCGCGTTGGGTTTGTGCGATCCGGCGGGGCTGACGCCTTCATTTTTATAATAAATCTGCACGGGGCAGCCCAGCAGTTTTTCGAAATTGCGCGCCCGGTAAAGGGGAGACGGTCTCCACAGGACGTATTTTTGCAGGACCTCGTCGGGAATGTCAATCCAGCGCTGGGCGGAGGCTTCCTGCTCGATGATGTTCATGGGGAAAATGGCCGCCAGATCCTGGGGCGTGACCGGCTGGCCCGTTCCGGGGGGCAGGGGCGGCTTCATCGGCGTGGGCAAATCCGCCAAAACATTGTACCACTGCCTGGGTATTTCATGATCTTCCAATAACGTCTTGACCTGTTCCATTTCTTCTCTCTCCTTTACAAAAATAATTCCCGGGTTTCTTTCAGCAAGCGATTTTTGCGCCCGGCCCAAGCCGGCGCCAAAAAAAATGCCGTGGAGCTTTCTTCCCACGGCATTTCAAAATGTTTACGAGTCATGGGAAGGAGCCTCCCTGCCCATGCTCGGTGATTACAGGAGCCTACGGGCAGACATTGATCGCCTGCCACCGCCAGTTTCTGTTAAAAAGGCTTCTTGCCATTTCTTGATCGACCTTCCGAGACCCTTGAAAAATGTCGTTTCGATGAGCGAGAGCGACGAGAAATCCTAATGACGGCCGTTTGTTCAAGATTTCTCCCTTCGGTCGAAAGGACAAAAACGGCAGTGATTCAAAGCTCTCCTTCCTTCACCGTTGGCGTTTGCCTAACACAACCGCGAAAGAGATGTCAAGCCGAAATTTGCAGCCGACGGTTTTTTTTATCCGAAAGGGAAAGCGCCGTTGCGCCGAAGCAGACGGGCTGGGGATTAGCGATTCTTCGCTCCGTTGCGCGACAGCCTGACGACTGGCTCGGGGCTTTGCCGGGCGCCCCCTTCAAGTTGATATTTACTTCTCGGGCAATTAAGAGTACGTTACCGCATCAGTGCTGGTTAGGTGCCCATAAAACGGTTCAGCGATCAAGTGAGAAGCGGCATGCAGATGACGAAAAATACCGACAGGATGTCAGGCCGGTTAACGGTCGCGCTCCTTTTCGGCGTTCTGCTCGCGGGAATGACGGCGCCGCCGTCAGCGGCGGCCGATCCACACTTCGTCATAGCCGCTTCGGCCCAATCCCCCCCGTATTCCTATCTGGACAACAAGAATAACCCGCAGGGAATCCTCATCGATTTCTGGAATTTATGGGCGCGCAAGACCGGCGCCGAAGCGTCCTTTGCCCTGACCAGCTTCGATAAGGCCATCGAGCTGGTTCGTGACGGCAAAGCGGATTTTCATGCCGGCATTTTTTATTCAGAGCCAAGAGCGCGGCATTTGGATTTTTCGACGGGCTTTCTCGATGATACGCTGTCTCTGTTTGTTCTGGACAAGCTGGATGTTTACTCGATGTCCGACCTGAAAAATGTTCCTGTCGTCGTTGGGATCAGCAAAGAATATTACGCCGTAGAGTACATGAAGGAGCATTATCCCTTCATCGGAATCCGGCTTTATAACAATAACGAAGAGTTGCTCCACGCCGCGCTCCGGCGGGAGATTGTTGCTTTCGTTGTGGACTATCCCGTTGCCTTTCACTATCTTTCGAAAAATGATTCCCTGGGCCGGTATCGGGTGATTCAGGATATATCCAGCCAAAAATTACGGGCAGCCGTAAAGAAGAGCAACCGCGCAACGCTCGATTTTATTAACAACGGCCTCAAAAAAATCAGCGACAGGGAGCTTGGCGACCTCGCCGACAAATGGGGCCTGAGACAGAACAGCGTCATTCCGCCGTGGTTCAAGAAAGTTCTGTTCGGAGGCGTTGTCGTCGTTATCCTCCTCGCATTCTTCATCCACTGGGCCCTGTTGAGAAAGGAAATCCGCAAACAAACGAGCGACCTCGCCGAAAAAAACAAAATCCTCACGCTCATGCAGCGGGACATGATGGAGGTCAACAGAACCACACAAAACCTGATGGAAGACCTGGAAAAAATAAGCCGCGATAACGAACAGATGCTCGATATGATTGTCCGCGAAATGAAGGAGACCCTGGAACGCATTCAACGGGCAACGGAAGACGGAGATTGCGCCGGTCCGGCTCTGATGGAAATTCATGATCAAAGCAAGAACGTCTTATCCCTGATTGAAAAATTCCGCCAGGTTTCTCCCGTCGATGCAGAAAACTACAGCCAGGAAATGAGAAAGATCAACCTGACGGAATTTTTCTCCAAGAAGAAGAAAGACTTTAAAAACCTTTCCTTGCTGAAAGGGATCGATCTCCACATGGATATGCCCGCAAAGACGGTAACCGCCATGATCCATCCCGGACATTTTGACGAACTGTGCAACAATATTTTTCTCAGCACCGTAAAATATTCCCGGGCGGGCGGGCAGATCCGCATCTCTCTGGCGCTGGCCGGGACTACCGACGAAAAAAAGATTGTCATTCAATTTGGCTATCATTCCCTGGCCGGCGGCGAAACGAGAGAGGACGGTTCTTCGGGGGCTTCCGACCGGGAGCTGCCTCCGGTGGAAAGCGCATCCGGAATCCGGCTGGCCCTGATCAAAAAATTGATCCTGCTCCAGGGAGGAAAGATATCCGCTTTCGAGCGGGAGCGAGGGGAAAGAACCATCCGTCTGGAACTGCCGGCCGTCGAAGAAATCGTGAAATCCTACGAGGATATTGAAGCGCTGGCCCACACGGGAGACATCATCCTGTTTAAAGGGCTTTATTATAACCGACATGGTGAAAAATCCGTGGCAACGGATTGGACGCATGTCGGACTCATCGTCCGGCTGCCCGGCAACCCGCTGCCTTTGATCTGGGAGTCCACGCCGCTGGAGAATGTGCCTGATCAAGAGCTGGGGAAAGGGAAGTCCGGCGCGCAGCTTGTCTCGCTGAAAGAGAGGCTGGAAAATTACGAAACCAACGTCTATGCGATTCGATTCCTGAAAGTCGTCCGGGATCCCTCCATGCTCAACCATCTCTTCCGTTTTATCTCCTATGCGCACACACTGCCCTTTCCGGGCGAGCTTCGATTGGTCGGAAAAGTGATTCATGCAAAAATATTCAGCCGGCTGTACCGGATGAAACGTCGTTATAAGAATATTTTTTGTTCGGAGCTGGTTGCCGAATCCTATATGGTGATGGGGCTGCTTCCGGAGGTCCCGCCCCCTTCAGCCTATATGCCGGTTGATTTTTCGACGCAAAAGAAATTGCCGTTGCTCAAGGGCGCGCATCTGAGCGGCGAGTTCATGATCAGCTTTGAAAAGTAAGCGACCGTGCGGGCCAGCGGCGCCGGCTCAGGCAACCCGTCACGGTTCAAACAAAGCGTGACGGCTTCGTAAAAAGCCACCGCTGTCACCGTGAGCCCGTCGAAGGGCGAGCGTAAGCGCCCGATATCGCGTCATGCTTCGACAGGCTCCGCATGACAAAAGAGGGGAAAAGGACTTTTTACGAGGGCGTCAAGCATGATGAACATGGAAATCGCCGTCATCGTCATCTTTGCATTTTTGACCATTGCGATCCTGATGGCGCGGCCTCTGATCAAAATTCGCCGAATGTCTTCCGTAACGAACAGGGCGCCGGAACCGCACAAGCCGCAACTAACGCACAACCTTTATCGTCATGTGCGGGCGCTGGCCCACCAGATCGGTTCCAGAAGTCTGAGCGAATATGATAAGCTGAAGGAGGCGCAAACTTACATTGAAACCGTTCTCAGGGAATCAGGCATACCCTATTCGATTCAGGATTGTCCGGCACATGAAAAAACCTGCGCCAACATTGTCGTTACTTTTCCAGGCAGCCGACCCCTGCCGCAGAAGATCCTCATCGGAGCTCACTATGACACCATCCCCGGAACGCCGGGGGCGGATGACAATGCATCTTCTGTTTCCGTCCTCCTGGAAATGTGCCGCGCGCTCAAAAACTCTACTCCGGACAAAACCCTTCAACTCGTTTTCTTCACGCTCGAAGAACCGCCGTCTTTTGATACGGAGCGCATGGGAAGCCGCGTATGCGCCGGGGAAGCCAGGAAGAATAACGAAGACATTCTGTTGATGATTTGCCTGGAGATGATCGGTTATTACAGCCCCCGCAAGAACGGGCAGGAATTTCCTCTGCCTTTGATGAATCTGTTTTACTCCGCCGTTCCGGATTTTGTCCTGGTGGCCGGCGATCTGGCTTCCCGAAAAATGGTGGCGTTCGCCGGCGACTGCATTCGTCGGACATCCGGCCTGCGCGTCGAAACGCTCACGGTTCCTCAATGCTTTCCCGGAATCAAACTATCCGACCATTCCTCTTTCTGGCGCCGCGGGTATCGGGCAATCATGATTACCGACACCGCGTTTTACCGAAATCCCAATTATCACACGCCCATGGACACCATCGACACCCTGGATTTCAAAGCGATGACGGCGCTGTGCGAGACGCTGATAAAAATGGTCCATGAACTCGACGGGCGGCCGGACGACGGAAATTGCCGTTGATTTCCTTTCCGGAGTCTGATAGAGGATCATATAATCGAGGGGTGTTCATAAGCTGAAACGACTTATCGGCGCGAGAGCTTTGAATAACGGCCATTTCTGTCATTTCGACTTCTTCTTTGTCATTTCGACCGAAGGGAGAAATCTTGAACAAACGGCCATCCTTAAGATTTCTCGTCGCTCACGCTCCTCGAAATGACATTTTTCAAAGCTCTC
>JAAZOZ010000004.1 GCA_012797505.1 Smithella sp.
CCTACAGTAATACAATTGCCGAGGAAATAACAACAGGAAATTAGAGATTGAAAAAAGCGGAACAATTCTATATTCTGCTTTCCACTACAATCACGGAGGAAGCTATGGACGCGTTACTCCTTGCCCGCCTGCAATTCGCCTTTACCATCGGATTCCATTTTCTCTTTCCGGCCATGACGCTGGGCGTCGCTCTGATCATTTTGATTTCCGAAACACTGTATCTGGCCACCAAAGAGGAGGTGTATCGAAAAATCACGGATCTGCTTGCCAGGCTGCTGGGGTTGATTTTTGTCATTGGCGCGGCCACCGGCATTGTGATGGAATTTTCTTTCGGAACCAACTGGTCCCGGTATTCACGAACGGTTGGCGACATTTTCGGGCCGATCCTTGCCGCCGAAGGCGTCATCGCTTTCTTTCTGGAATCCGTTTTTGTAGGGGTGTTGATTTTCGGCAGAAAGAAAGCATCGCCCGGCGTTTACTGGCTTTCGGCCCTGCTGGTGTTCATCGGCGGCCATTTGTCGGCCTTCTGGATTCTGGCGGCCAACTCCTGGATGCAGACGCCCGCCGGATATGAAATCACCTCCGCCGGTAAAATCGTTTTGACGGACTTTGGCGCCGCCGTTTTCAACCCGTCCACCGTTGCCCGCTTTTTGCATACCGTTTTGGCCACCTGGATCACCGGCGCCGTCCTGGTTTGCGGGATCGCCGGCTACTACGTCCGGAAAGGCCTGCACGGGGAGACGGCCCGGATGATGCTCAAAATCGGCATTATTCTTTTCGCGGTCACGCCGCTTCTGCAGTTGGGCGCGGCCCACGGCCATGCGATCCAGGTCATCGACTTTCAGCCGATGAAGGCCGCGGCGATGGAGGGACATTTTACCACCGCCCGCGGCGCGGATGTTTACGTTGCCGGGTACGTGGACGAGAAAAATGAAAAAACCTACGGGATTTCCATCCCCAAAGGTTTGAGCTTTTTGTACAACTTCGATTTCAACTCGGAAATCAAGGGTCTGCGGGAAGTGCCCAAAGAAGACTGGCCGCCGGTGAATCTGGTGTTTCAGGCCTATCACATCATGGTGACGCTGGGCATGATTTTTATCGGCCTTGGGCTTCTGGGGGCCTTGCTTTTGTGGACGGGAAAACTCTACACCGCGAAATGGTATCTCTGGCTTTTACCTTTCCTGATTCCCCTGCCGCACCTGGCCCACGAAACGGGGTGGATCACGGCGGAAGCGGGCCGCCAGCCCTGGATCATTCAGGGGTTGATGCGGACCGCCCGGGCCTCGTCCGTGGTGGTATCGAAAGGCGAACTGGCTGCGAGCCTGACCATGTTTGCCCTGGTGTATTTACTGTTGCTGGTCATGTTTGTCATGCTCTTTATAAGAATCGTCAAACAGGGGCCGGAGGCTTCTTAATTGTGCTGTAAGGGGGATCGACTGCGATGGAAAATATTCAGAACTTTCAAATCCTTTGGTTTGTCCTGATTTTTGTCCTGCTGCTCGGATACACGCTTTTGGACGGATTCGATCTCGGGCTGGCCGCACTGCTGCCGTTTCTGGGCAAAACAAAAGAAGAAAAGGACACGCTCATTGCTTCCATCGGCCCGGTGTGGGATGGAAACGAGGTCTGGCTGATCACCGGCGGCGGCGCGCTTTTTGCCGCGTTTCCCCACGCTTATGCCACGGCGTTTTCCGGCTTTTATCTGGCGATGATGCTGGTTTTGCTGGCCCTCATTTTCCGGGCGGTTTCCATGGAATTCCGCGCCAACGATCCGGTGCGGTCAGGCCTCTGGGAAAAGGCTCTGGTCGTCGGAAGCGCGCTGGCGGCCCTGCTGTTCGGGGTTGCGCTGGGCAATATCATTTACGGTGTGCCGCTGGATGACAAAATGGAATACGCAGGCGGTTTTTTTTCGCTGCTCCGTCCCGTTCCCCTTTTGTTTGGCCTGACGGGGCTTGCCGCGGTCCTGCTGCAGGGCGCGTCCTGGGCCGTGCTGAAAACGGAAGGGCGTCTGCAGGATCGTTCATTTCAGGCCGTGCGGGCGCTGACGGCGGTCAATGCCGTCCTGGCAGCCGTTTATTTCACGGTTTTGTTTGTTGTGATTTCGCGGGTATCGGGAAATCCGTTTTTTTACGCGGGGGTTTTGCTGACGATCGCGGGATTGCTGACGCTGGTCCTTGCGCCGGGGAAGAAAAACGAAACAGGCCCGATCCGGGGGTCGTCTTTATCCCTGACAGGATTGTTTCTGGCCGCGGGCGCCGCCCAGTTCCCCAATCTGATCACCGCCTCCAATGATCCGGGTCTGAGCCTGACCATCTACAACAGCTCCACCGGGATTTACACGCTGCAGGTGATGGCGGTCATCGCCCTGGCCGGTATGCCGGTTGTGATCGGCTACACCGTTTTTGTTTACCGCCTGTTCAGGGGAAAAGCCAAAGCCGACGATCATTATTGATTTACTTCTGACCCAGGGCTTCCTTGATTTTGCCGCGGTTTTTAATGGCTTCGCCGACGCGGGTTAGCGCCAGCGAAATATCGTCATCGGGTTTTCCCAGGATTTGGTCGGACTGCCGGTAAAGATTCAGCGCGGCGTCCAGGTCGCCCCGGCTTTCCGCGCAGACGCCCAGGTTGTACAAAATCGCGTAGGAGCCGGGAGCGAGGTTGCGGGCCTGTCCCCAGAGTTCGCAGGCGCTGTCCATGCGGTCGTGCCCCGCGAATTCGAGGCCTCGCTTGAGGAGATCTTTTGCTTCCTTCGAATCGATGCCGTTCGTGGAATCGATCAGGCGGATTTCCCGGGTGATGTAATAGGGAGCGATATCGCGTCTGAACTGGTTTTTGACGGAAGCTTTGGCCTGCTCCAGCAAAACGGTTTCGCTCTGGACCGGATTGGCGTCCTCACAGCCTGAAGAATTGGTCACGGCGGAGAGATTGCGGGAATAGATCACCCGGCCGGTGGAGACGTCCACCAGCTTCGGGGAAACGGCAAAATTGGCTACGCGCTTTGTGCACTGAACATGATAGGCGCGCCATCGCAAACAGGGGCCCTGATAGGTTCTTCCTTTTTCGTCCCGGCGCATTTCATATTGTGTGCAGGTTTGCCTTTTTTCCGCGTAACGGCTGTCGCTGCAGCTGTTTTGTGTGACAACGCCCGTGTAAATTCCCTGAGCGCCGATCATTTTGCCCAGCTTCACGGCGGTTTTCGGATCCACCAGACCGCTTTGTGAAAATTTCATTTCACTGATGATTTTATCGATGGAGGCGCGGTCAACGAG
>JAAZOZ010000357.1 GCA_012797505.1 Smithella sp.
ATTCAGCTGCCCTGTGGCGCGCGGACAACTTCACCGGCGCCATCCGGACCCTTTACCTGACCCCGCCTGACGCCACGACGGGAAAAAGTACGGCCGGCTTCCTGACCGGGGATAGTATCGCCGGCACAATCTATAACCTTGTGCAGGACAGACAGGAGTATGATGGATATGTTGAAACTTACACCGTCGGCCTCTGGGAATCCACCGGGACAAACACTCTGACAGCCTCCACTCCCGTCGCGACCGGTCTGGATCCTGAAGCCGTGACTTTAGCGGGCGGTTCCATGAACGCGAAGCTTTCCGGCACATTCGGCGGTGCAGGCGCTTTGACCAACGACGCTGCCTGGGGCGACTTCACCTTTTTCATGAATGGCGCAATACCTCTGCCTTTCGGCGTCTATGATCTGAAATTAGGGAGCGGTGATCCCGGCGGAATCTTCTCCGGAAAACCGACCGGGGCAACCTCATGGACGGCCAAAATCGGAGGAGCGTTCAACTACGAAGCTGCTTACGAGTATGGCTACTGGCTCGCTGACGTCGGCGGCCAGTGGAACGCCGCAGGTGAGATCACCGGAAATGTTTCCAACGGAACCTATCTGACACCCACCCAGATGGGAACCCTTTCCGGCCCGTTCTACGGCCTTTACACAGAGGGAGAAACACCTGATTCCGGCACCTGGGTCGGCCAGAGTATCGGAAATTACGAAGGGGCGGATCTCAAATTCGTCAGCGATCTCTATCCGTCTTTGCGTTATTATAATGGCTCAGACTGGCCATACGATTCTATTTCCGTCTATGGACTGTTAGGCGGAACGGACTCCTTATGGGGTTCTTCCGCTTCTTCCCCCGTCACCATCAGGGCCCTGGGTCAGTGGTCTCTGTATGATTCGCCTGGCAGCACGAGCCATATTTTCAACACCGTAACTTACAGCCATAATTACAAAGACGCCTCTATGACCACTTACGACGGCGGCTCTTATTACCTTCTGTACGGCGGATTGGAATTGAACGGCCAGATGGATGCAAACATTGCAGGCTTGTATATCAAAGACGGCAAAGCCGGTTTCCTGATCGGCAGCATCGCCGGCAGTATCTATCAAGATATCGGCATGTGGAACGCAGAAGGCAGCATGTACAAGGAAGAGAAGATTGATACGAACGTTCCCGCGGAAAGTCTCAACAGCAATATCTGGTACGGTTCACTTTACGGAAATATGTCCGCCTATCCCAACGACCTAAGCGGTTCCATCGGGTACAGCGCCGTCCGGACACTGTATGACAACGCCGGCACAACGTGGATGAAAGGAGGGATCTGGTCTTTCGACTTGGGTGGATCGCACGGCGGCACGATAGTAACACCCTGGACAGCAGTCGTGGGTGGCCAGGGAGATTTCGCCCCGTATTACAACGGCGCTTTTATCCTTGATCCGGGTTACTGGCTGGCGGATATGAGCAACGGCGCCTGGAATGGCAATAAAATCGGCGCCGATATATCCGGCGCATACCTCACGCGGCATCAGATGGGAACAATGAACGGCCATTTGTTGGGAACATACAACAACACCACCTGGCAGGCAGCCGGCATTGGAACGTATGATAACGGCCAGGAACTGGCCTACAGTGCCGATACCTTATTGGGGAACTGGGCGCACTACGACGCCGCGGCAGGCCTCGTTACGGACAGCGGGGCATTCGCGGGAATCATCGGCGGTGTTTCTTCGATCTTCGGAGATCTTTCCGCTGATATCAACGGAATGGGCGCTTATTCCCGGAGCTTAAACTCGCCGCTCTTCATGATGACACTTGCCAACGCATACGGCGGACCGGAAACGAACCCCTTCCGTCTTTATTACGGCGGGGCCGCACATCCGGCCGGTGAAGGATACGGCGAGTGGTTCGAAGGCAGAATGATGGGCTTTTACGCCAAATGGAATGGAACAAAGTATACCGAATTCGGTCTCCTTTCCTCCGACAAGTTGATTGTCGATGGCAAAGAAAGCGGTTACTCCGTTGACGGATATCTTTATCCGGGCATCGGCATGTGGAATATGTATGATTACAAATATCAGGGCCGCCTGACCTCGACAAAAATGGCGGATGGAGAATTTGCTTCATTCACGGTTGAAGAGTCCGACTGGTCGTCTCCCGCACCCATAGTCGGCGATCTCCAAGGCACCATGCAGATGCAGACTGCCAAAATACTTGAAGCCAATGAAGGTTGGGGAATCTGGATGTCCGCCGCGGGCGGGTCTGCCCCGGAGACAATTCCCGAAACCGGAAAATGGGCGGGCGCTACGGGATGGAAGGAAACCAACGAGTATGGAAAGTCAAGCTACACCATCGCGTCCGTGGACGGATATGCCGGCGACGGTGGATTCTGGGCCGGCGTCAGCGGCCGATTCCTCAATCCCGACAACATGGGTATTTTTACGGGAGATCTGGTGGGAATCCTGGGCAGCGATACCTGGCAGGCTATGGGCATAGGAAGTTTTGAAGCCTTCCCACTGGCTTACAACGGCGCGTTCCTTGAGGACAATGGCGGTTTCGGATACTGGGATTTTGTGAACAAGAAATTTGTAACGGAGGATTCGAGCACTCCGCCCCTCCC
>JAAZOZ010000358.1 GCA_012797505.1 Smithella sp.
AAGTATTTTAGGCGCGCGGATAAAGGTGAGGGGAACCGGTTCGGGTGAGACGGCTTCGATGAGCGCTTCGCTGTGAAAGCTGTCGAGCTGGCTGCCGAAGCCGTTGCGCACGATTTTCATCTCGATCAGGCCCAGGCACGGCTTTTCGCCGGACACCTCCGTCGCCAGCAGAATGGCGCCTGCGCAGGTGCCCCAGATTTTCATGCCCCGGCCAACGTGGCGCCGGATGACGTCCGCAAGTCCGAAAATGTCGAGCAGCCTGGCCAGGCACGTGCTCTCTCCGCCGGGGAGAATCAGGCCCGCCAGATTTTCAAAATCCACGGCCTGCTTGACCCTCCGGCCGGGAAGCCCCAGCCGCTCCAGGTGCTCCAGGTGTTCGTGAACACCGCCCTGGAGATCGAGAACGCCCATGATTTCCGGTTGAGGTCTGATCAAATGCACCGACATAAAATTTTGTTACCAGCCCCGCTTGGCCAGAATCTGCTCGGGCGGAATCTGGCCGATTTCCAGGCCCGGCATGGCCTGACCCAGATCCATCGACGCTTCCAGGACTTTTTCCGGATCGTTGAAATAGGCGGTCGCCTTGACGATGGCGCGCGCCCGGCGGGCCGGATCGGCGGATTTGAAAATGCCGGAGCCGACAAAAACCCCGTCGCAGCCCAGTTGCATCATCAGCGCCGCATCGGCGGGCGTTGCGATGCCGCCCGCGGCAAAGTTGACCACCGGCAGGCGCCCCAGCGTTCTGACTTTCAGGGCAAGCTCGTAGGGAATGCCGTTGGTTTTGGCAAATCCGGTCACTTCCTCAACCGGCATTTGCGCCAGCTGACGGATCTCGCGGTTCATGGTTCTCATGTGGCGGACGGCTTCCACGACATTGCCCGTGCCCGCTTCACCCTTGGTGCGGATCATGGCCGCACCTTCGGCGATGCGGCGGCAGGCTTCACCCAGGTTGCGGGCGCCGCAGACAAAGGGAATCGAGAATTTCGTTTTGTCGATGTGGCATTCTTCATCCGCCGGTGTCAGGACTTCGCTTTCATCAATGTAGTCGATGCGCAGAGCTTCCAGAAGCTGCGCCTCCACGAAGTGGCCGATTCTTGCCTTGGCCATGACCGGAATGGTAACGGCCTTTTTGATTTCGGCAATCATGGCCGGATCGGACATGCGGGCCACCCCGCCGTCCTTGCGAATGTCCGCCGGCACGCGCTCCAGCGCCATCACGGCGACCGCGCCCGCCTCTTCCGCGATTTTGGCCTGCTCCACATTGGTGACGTCCATGATGACGCCGCCCTTGAGCATTTGCGCCAGCTGAACATTTAATTCATACCTTTTTGCATCCACTTTTTATACGCCTCCTGACTTTGTAAAATCGTCTCTTCGTGATTTCACGAAAATATGATGTAATATAATAACGGAATATTAAGAATACAAACGGATTTTCGTCAAGCAGAATCATTGGCGCTACCAGAACATCCGCGTCGCAATGTTCCGGTCGCTCAGATATTGCTTGATCTGCCGGATCGTATACGTCCGGTAATGAACCATCGAGGCAATGAGCGCCGCGTCGGCCCGGCCCTTCGTCAGGACATCCGCCAGATGCGCAGGCTTGCCCGCGCCGCCCGAAGCAATGACCGGAATCCGCACATTCTCCGAAATAAGCGCCGTCAAATCGAGCTCGTAGCCGTTCTGAACGCCGTCGGCGTCAATGGAATTGAGGCAGATTTCCCCCGCGCCAAGACGCTGGGCCTCTCCGGCCCACCAAAGCGCGTCGATTCCCGTGAAGGTTCTGCCGCCTTCAATGACGATTTCATAGCCGGAGGGGGTCTGGTTTGAGACGGCCGTTTTTTTGACGTCCATCCCCAGCACCACGCACTGACTGCCGAACGCCCGGGCGCCCTGCGATATGATGGCGGGCTCCATCACCGCCGCGGAGTTCACGCTGACTTTTTCCGCCCCGGCGCCGATGACGCGGCGCATGTCGTCAAGATTCCGGATGCCGCCGCCGACCGAAAAGGGAATGAAAATCGTTTCCGCCACGCGTCGCACGACGTCGATCATGATGTCGCGCTTGTCCGAGGACGCCGTGATGTCGTAGAAAACGATTTCGTCGGCCCCCTGCTCGTAGTATTCGCGAGCCGCTTCCACCGGGTCGCCGATGTCGATATTGCCTTTAAATTTAATGCCTTTGGTAAGTTTCCCGTCGCGGACATCCAGGCAGGGAATGATTCTTTTGGAGATCATTTTCCCTCCCATGCGCAGAAATTCTTCAGTATCTGCAGGCCCGGCCGGCCGCTTTTTTCCGGGTGAAACTGCACGGCAACCAGATTGTTCACCGCCAGCACCGAACAAAACGTCATGCCGTATTCGGTCGTACCCAGCACCGCAGACGGATCGGCAGGCGACGGGTAGAAGGAATGAACGAAGTAAAATTCCGCTTGGGCCGGAACACCGGCAAACACCGGATGCGGACGCCGAAAGGTTACGCTGTTCCAGCCCATGTGGGGGATTTTCAGGGCCTGGCCGTCCGCGGCCAGGTTTTCCGGAAAACGCCGGGTGGTCCCGCCGACCAGGCCGATGCACGTCGTGTCATTTTCTTCGGAGGTATCCAGAACAATCTGCGTGCCCAGGCAGATGCCCAGGATCGGCTTTCCGGATCGAAAACAATTTTTAAGCCACACATCCAGCTTTTTTTCCTTGAGGTAATCCATCGCCGCGCCCGCTGCTCCGACCCCCGGGAAAATAACACAGGAAGCGGCATCGAGCATTTTTGTATCATTTGTAATGATAAA
>JAAZOZ010000049.1 GCA_012797505.1 Smithella sp.
AAACATACGGAGATCTTCGTCGTTTCAAAAACGCGCTCCAGGTTTCCCGCGCCCAGATTCTGTCCCGAAATGGTGGTTGCGGCGATTCCGATCGAAATAAAGGGGATCGTCATCAGCATATCCACCTGCATGCCGATGCCGAAGGCGGCGGTCACGGCTGTCCCGTAGCTGTTGACCAGGGCCACGATAACGACGCCGGCCAGCGACACAACGATCATCTGCATCGACGCGGGCACGCCGATGACAAAAACCTCGCGGATGATATTCCAGTCCAGGCTGTAGTCCCATTTGCGCATATTGATGTAGGGATTGAAGCGCAACAGATAGACATAACCGATGACACAGGTCAATACCGCCGCGGCCCCCGAACCCCAGGCGGCGCCGGCCACGCCGAGCGGCGGCAAAGGGCCGATGCCGCGGATGAACAGCGGGACCAGAGCAACGTTGAAAACGGCGAGCATCAGCAGAATTTTCACCACGGTCGTGGCGTCGCCCAGGCCGCGCAGCATTCCATTCATCCAGTTGACATAAAAATGAAAGACCAGCATCGCCATCATGATCGTCAGATACGAAAGCGCCATGTCGTAAATTTCCGGGGGCGTGTGCACCCAATGCAGCAGTTGATGCCGAAACAAAATGCCTAAAAGAGAAATCAGCAGGCAGAACAAAATGGAAGAGAAAAAAGAATTGGACAGGATCTTCCGAAGCATCGCCTTGTCTTTGCGACCGAAAGCCTGGGCGATGAGAACATTGGTGGCCATACCCAGGCCGATCAGAAACGCGGGCATCAGCATGATGATCGGCAGGCAGGCGGCAACAGCAGCCACCGCCTTGTGTCCGAGAAGCCTGCCCACCCAGATCAGATTGATAATGCCGTAGGCGGACATGAGCACGTTGCCCAGCATGATCGGCATGGTGAAGTCGATGACCTGTCTGGCAATCTTGCCTTCCGTGAAGTCCCGCATGAGTTTCTTGTCAATCCTTTTCGTCAGGCCAGGAATACACGGGCGGACGATGATGAAAAACCTCGCCGTCGGGCATGACCTCCACGTACCGGCCTTCCAGATGCGCCATTTTGGTCCTCGTGGCCTCGACGTGTTTTTTCTTCGCGCACAGAAGCGCTTCTTCGACCGTCCGAAAGCGGTCCAGTTCCCGAAGCGTCATAATCTGTGGCAAAACCATTCCGATTTTGCCTTCGTCATACTGCCGAAGGGCCTCCGCGGGCCGAATCCAGACGTGGCTGGTCAGCTCTACGCCGTCGTGGGACACGGATTGCCCAACCGGATTCGCCGCCATGAAAAAGCGCACATCGTAACGCTTGGGAAGCGGCTCCGGCGTGATCCAGTGAGAAAAGTAGAAAAGGTCTTCACTGTGCAGGACCAACTCTTCCGTCTCCAGAATGGATGAAAAGGCGGTTTCTCTTTTGATGAGCGCCTGCCGGCAGCGTCCGAACCTGTTTCGTTCCTCCTGTGTCGCCATGACAAGGGGAGAACCGTCCTGTCGCCGGGCCAGGAGCAATCCCGCTTCTTCAAAGGTTTCGCGTACGGCAGCCACCCAGACGCCCAGCGCCTTTTC
>JAAZOZ010000050.1 GCA_012797505.1 Smithella sp.
ACATATTATTGAACAGAATGTTACTTTGTTCACTACACTTCTGAAAACATCAGAACACTTTCGTTGATATTATTAATGTTTTCTCACTGAAATCCACGTTTGCTGTCAAAGTCGGGAATTATAATGCCAAATTTCAGTCTTGATTTCCTCTTGCTGGTAGCCGCCGGTTGTATAGGTAGTTGATCGCTTGAATTCAGTTCCAGAGGCGAAAGTTCCCTTCACCTCTTTCTTTTTCCCGGTGATATATTCCGGTTCGCCGCATTTATACAGCACCTCGGCCGTGCTTGCGCCGCGGGCAACAACTTCTTCGCCACAGCGAAAGGCCAGGCTGCCAGAGGGTATTGATAGCATTGCAAGACAAAACGCAGCGAAAACTAGAAAATAAATGGGTTTATTCATGGTGATCCTCCAAATAATATTACCTTCTGAATAAAAATTATTTGAGGTTATCGAGTGCGTTATCTTCTTTATGCGCCAAACTGCTACAGAATGTCAAGATTGTTGTGAAGCATTGGGCTTACTCCGTCTTATGGGTATATGTCTCGGAGGCGCAGAAGCGAAAAGGGGCATACATCGCCTCATGTGTGCCGTTATAAAAGTACGCTTTATTTTTTCATTCACCGGCTGTTTCCCCTGCCTTCCCCTATTGTAGGGGAATGACTTGATCTTTTATTTAATAGAATATAAACTTATACAACAATGAATGTGATACAATATAATCATTAATTTGTGTGTTGTAAAAGGAGGAAATCATGGGAGCAAAAGAAGAAGTTTTGGCAGCAGCGAAAATAGTGATTAAATCAAGAGGCATTAACGAATTTGCGGTTGGAGAAGTTATACAATATATGCAAAAGAATAAAACGAAATATAAAGAACCCACAATTCGCTCACAGATTGTATCTCGATGCTGCGTAAACTCACCGAAGCATCACGATGATCAATATAAATATTTCAAGCGCATTAGAAAGAACACTTACAAAATATTGGAATTTTAGAATGAAGAGAAAAATTTAGATTCATCATCCGGCTGATGCTTACTTTCACTTACCTACGCAATCACAAGGGGGAAGTAAAAAATGAACTACCCCGTAGCAAGCTGCGGGGTATCCAAATCCAAAGGAACGAAGTAAGCTTCAGGGAATTGACCCTTAGAGATTAAAGATTACTGATTGAAATACCTTTAACGTGAAGCTCAGCGGCGGGCGGTAGCCCGTCCGCTGGCGGGCCTTATTAGACCTTCTTTGTCGGTAATCCAAGCCATGCGATTGGTAATTCATTGAACTTATAGTGACAGTTGACACTGTGAATGTAATCTAACACATCTTTGTATTCTGGCTTCTTGAACCAATCGTTCAATACATAAACATATTCAACCTTTAACCCCAATGGAGCGACCAATTTTAGATATTGCTTTCGTTTGAAATCGCAAGTCTGTAATTTTTCGTCAACCGACCCTGCAACTTGTTGATACTTGACTTCAATAATAAACAAAGTTTCCCGAACGATAACGAGCATTGCATCGTCCGGCAGTAGCTTCTTGGACAGCATTTTCTGCCAACTGACATTGGACTCATCCAAAAATTTATAGAAATCATGTTTTTTAAAGCATCTGGCAACTATCCTTCCTTCAAAGTACACCCCCATCCCAGCCTTGTTGGGAATCTTGGCAATGCTATAACCTGGAATTTCGGCAAGAAGCTTTTGAAAGTCAACTTTGTCTTCAAAGTTCAATCCTGTAAGTGTGTTTGCACCACCCAAGCCACCCGTTTTCATTTGCCTACCTCCGCAAAATTAAGAAGGGACGCGCTCTCTTTGATTGCCATTCCAAGGCGCTTTGAAGACAACGCTATGAACTCTGCATCCAATTCACACCCGACAAACTTTCGTTTTAGCGTTACAGAAGCAACGCCGGTTGTCGAACTTCCAGAGAATGGATCAAGTACTAAATCGCCTTCAGCGGTGCTTGCCAAGATAATTCTCTCCAAAAGTTGGATGGGTTTTTGTGTTGGGTGCTTCCCAAATCCTTTTTCATCGCCATTTGGGGGAGTCATAGACCAAACCGACTTCATCTGTTTGCCGTTGTTGATTTGCCGCATTTTGTCGTAATTAAAAAGATGCTTCGACTTATCTGTTTTCGCCGCCCAGATTATTGTTTCCGTCGAATGGGTAAAATAACGGCAAGAAAGGTTCGGAGGCGGATTGGGTTTTTCCCAAGTAATGTCGTTAAGGATTTTCATTCCCAGTTGTTGCATTGCATAGCCAACTGAATGAATTACATGGTGTGTGCCGGACACCCAAATTGTGCCGTTTGGTTTCAAAACTTTCTGACATCTTGAAAGCCATGCCATATTGAATTCATGATTCATCTCCGGCCCATTAGATTTGTCCCATTGCCCCTTGTCAACCTTTACCATCTTCCCCGCATGGCAGGTAATGCCGCCATTTGACAGGAAGTAAGGCGGGTCAGCAAAGATCATATCGAACTTTCCTTCAGGATATTTGGCTATGAGCATATCCATAAACTCGATACAATTGGCGTGATAAAGCCAAACGCCGTATTCATCGTTGCGATAAACACACTGGTTGGGAGAATATTCGGAACTCTCCATTACCATCAAAGGAAACTTTGGAAAATCTTCTGATGTTTTGTACTTCACCGACTTTCCCCCTGTTGATCTATCAGCTTTTGCAGCAGAACCTTTATACCTTCCCATGACATGTCCCTTCCTTGACCAGTTGGATAGTTTACGTCTTCCTGTCCCCAAATCCATTTATAGGCTTTCAATAAAGCTTCGGGGTTCTCGCCTATTGGATTGCTCAAACGAACAGCTTCCAATACATCGTCAGGGTCTTCACCTTTGTAAACCTTTTCAAATGCCTTTAGAATATCAATGGTCGCTGTACAATCAACTCCTGCCTTTTGGCTTAAGTCATCAAATATCTGCTTATGAGTGATTTGCCATAAGCTTTGTTCTGATGGACTATAAATGAATACGAAAAAGTCTTCTTTTCTCATCTTGCCCCAGGCTTGTTTCCCACCGGGCTTAACGATGACAATTTTCCTGCCATCAGCAATATCCTCAACTTCATATCCACGATAGGGTATTTCTTCAAGTCTTGCTACAAATTCACTCCTTCCGGCATTCTTTATCCGCAGCCGTTTTAGGTCGATAGAATGTTTATAGATATTTCTTTTTACCATTGCCTTGTCATTATTTATTTTAGGTCTAACACAGAATACACCGGGCGCGCCAGCGTTCCGGTGAAATGATTCGTTATGCAATCTTCATTTGTCAAAAACCAACCATACGCGTAATAATATCAACGTTCATCGTTTTAAGAGTATTATAAAAGTGGATTTCGTCCTCATTTGCTTCACATCTGAATTTGTACTTTCCCCATTTTGCAGATCTCAAAACACCAAGAAACACCAATGTGTAAGGATACTTTGTATTGTAAATTAGTGATTGTCCAATTGCGGTAGCCATCGCTTGACACGAGCCTTTTCCCTTGAGCAATTTTATTTCAATGGGTAGAAAATTTTTCGGCGATAGAGGGTCTTGAATCATAATATCAGGCGCGGCAAAGACATCATGAATAAAAACCCACCGATCTTGCTTCGCCTTGGAATATGCTTTTTTATCTTCTGCTGTCTGACCACTTCGGAAAGTGACGTTTTCGATAAGCGTTTTAGAATTTTTCTTGAGCCCGTAAGATTTGGCCATAATCTCACGAATTCGGAGAGCTGAAAATGTGGTTAAATCTTGCTCCGTTACAATAGAATGGCGAAAATCATTAAAAGCTTCCCCATTGAGGAATTCATTATGAATTCTGTGCAAGAAAACTGACCATTTCATAGCAGGCTCCCGGTTCTTCATGCATAACAATTAATATACCCATCGGGCTTTTTCAGATGCTTTTGTTATGATCCTACAGTATCCAATAAAGAATGAAAAGGACATATCCTTAAATATCAAGTTTGAATAAACTTTTTACCACCTGGTATTTTTTGGTAATAAGGACCAAACGCCCGGCGGGTAAAATATGGGGAATTTGTCCAATGTAATGAAATCCAATTGTAAGAGAGCATCACGCCCTGAGCTAACGAATACTCTATAATAGGAAACTACACAAGACCCGGATGAACCATAAAAACCCCCATTTTTAAGGCCGATTGCTGGGGATAGTGCTGGGGACGGCGTTCTTAAAAATAAAAAATGGCTTATGAAATGCTCATAAACAATTGTTTTTATTTTGGTAGTCCCACGGGGGTTTGAACCCCGGTTTCCGGCGTGAGAGGCCAGCGTCCTAACCACTAGACGATGGGACCATGAATGCGTTCAATCCGCGCGGCGCGGAACTCCGGTCGCCGCCAACCCACAATCCGCCGAACGCAGCGGACAGTCGAGCGTGCTTACCTAGTCAAAGCGCCTCAAAATGTCAAGGCAAAATTGCCGTTCAATGCCGCGGTGCGTCCTGTCTGCGTCCGGCTCAATGCTGTTTGGCAATGTAGTCCACGGCCGCGTTGATTCTTTGCGCCACACGATCTTTCCCCAGCGTAACCATGACTTCGTCAATGCCGGGGCTGACGGTTTTTCCGGTCAGTGCCACCCGAAGGGGCTGTGCGATCGTTTTGAACTTGATGCCGTTGGCCTCGATAAAGTTTTTCAAGAAAGCTTCCAAGCCTGCCTTGCTGTAATCTTCAATGCCCGGAATGGCCGCGGCGATGGATTTCAAATGTGCGGCTA
Organism: Smithella sp.; assembly: GCA_012797505.1. GTDB lineage: Bacteria > Desulfobacterota > Syntrophia > Syntrophales > Smithellaceae > UBA8904. Next base: position 4,749 of record JAAZOZ010000050.1, read on the forward strand.
CTTCCGGGGTCAGAAACTTCTGCGCGGCTTCTGCCTCATAAGAGATCTCAACGGCAAAGTAAAATTCCGACGCCTGCGCCAGCTCCACCAACGTCTTGGCCCGGGGCTGCAAATCCACGATGATCTTCCGGATGAAGGATTCATCGCTTCCGTCCGCGCCGGCGGGCCACAGGGGCTTCATTTCTTCCGCCAGCCTCGCCGGACTCGCTTCCTTGATATAGTGGGCGTTAAGCCACAGCAGTTTGTCGGGATTGAAAACGGCGGGCGACTTGCCGACTGCGTCGAGCGAAAAGAACTCGATCAGCTCTTTCTGGGAAAAAATCTCCTGGTCTCCGTGCGACCAGCTCAGGCGAACCAGGTAGTTGACGAGCGCCTCCGGCAGATAGCCCATTTCCTTGTAGGCCATGACGGAGGTGGCGCCGTGGCGCTTGCTCAGACGAGTTTTGTCGGATCCCAGAATCATCGGAACATGGGCGAACTTCGGAACTTCAAATCCCAGCGCCTGATACATCAGAATCTGCCGCGGGGTGTTGTTGACGTGGTCGTCGCCGCGGATGACATGCGAAATGTTCATCATCGCGTCGTCGATGACAACGGCAAAATTATACGTGGGATACCCGTCGCCGCGCTCGATGATCAAATCATCCAACTCTTCGTTATTAAAGACGATATTCCCCTTAATGAGGTCTTCCACGACGGTAACGCCGGTATCCGTTCCACGAAAGCGGACAACGGAGCCGGGTGATTTCTTCAGCCCTTTCTCGCGGCAGGCGCCGTCATATTTTGGTTTTTTCCCGGTCGCAAGCGCCTCTTTCCTTTTGATTTCCAGCTCTTCGGGCGTACAGGTGCAAATATAGGCTTTGCCTTCCTCCAGAAGCTTTTGCACCATCTGACGGTGCAGGTCCACCCGCTGGGCCTGAAAATGCGGTCCTTCATCCCAGTTGAGTCCCATCCAGCTCATGGCGTCCAGAATCGCCTTCGTGGATTCGTCTGTGGAGCGCTGCTGATCCGTGTCTTCAATTCTCAGCACAAATTCACCGCCGTTATGCCGGGCAAAAAGCCAGCTAAAAAGGGCGGTTCGGGCGCCTCCGATGTGCAGATAGCCGGTCGGGGACGGGGCAAAGCGGGTGCGAATCTTGGCGGTCATAATGATTCCCTTAAATTTTTGGGCTGTTATAGGGCGGCGACGGAACATTTGTCAAGCGCCTTTTGCCTTTCGGCAAGCAAATTATGCTTGACAATACAATCATTTTATCATTTACTTCCCCGCTCAATTGGAGTGGGGCTTATTATAACAGGGCTGCAAGATTCAATGTCTGATTCTTTGAAAATTAATCTGGCCATTCTCCCTGAAGAGGGCCTGCGGTTGACCTTTTCCGAAGGCAGCGTCTGGTTTCAGGGATGTTTTGGGGGCGGGGCGCTGCCGGAATTTTCACTGGTCAGCGCGGACGTGGACTGCTTGATCACCCGTTCGGGTGATACAATTTATGTCCGCGGGGACCTCAAGGCGCAAATGCGCCAGGAATGCAGCCGCTGTCTGGAGCCCGCGACGTTTTCCGCGGGCGGAGCGTTTGCCTATACGCTGGTCCCGGAAAAGACGGAGACAGCGGAAGATCTGGAACTTTCCGCACAGGAGCTGGAAACCAGCTACTATCGTGGGGATTTTATCGATCTGGCGCCGATCATCTGCGAACAGATCATCCTGCTGGCGCCGATGAAGATTCTCTGCACCGAGGATTGCAAAGGGTTATGCCCGCATTGCGGCGTCAATTTAAACACCGGTTCCTGCACCTGCCGTTCAAAAAAGGTTGATGACCGTCTGGCGGTGCTGAAGAAGTTCAAAGTAATAAATTAATTTAATCAAAAGGATACGCTATGCCAAACCCAGTAAAAAGACATTCTAAAACCAGACGCAATATGCGCAGAGCGCACGATTTCCTGAAACAGCCTTCTGTGTCGGTTTGCCCGCAGTGCGGGGAGCCGAAAATGCCCCACCGTGTCTGCCCGAATTGCGGCGCGTACAAAGGCAGGGAAGTAATTTCGGCGGAAAAGATGGACTAATGTTGTTCGAGCAGGCGGTTTAGCCCCTGCCGATTGCGGATGACAGGCGGGGTTTCGCGTTGGATCGTTTTAACCTAATCTTGGGCTAGAGGAGGGTTGCATGTCATTAGAAGAAAAAGTCATAAAACTCGTCACGGAACAGTTGGACGTCACACCGGAGCAGTGCAAGCTGGAAGCTTCTTTTATCGATGATCTGGGCGCCGATTCTCTGGATCTGGTTGAGCTAATCATGGAAATGGAAGAAGCGTTCGGCGTGGAAATCGCCGACGAGGAGCTGGAAAAAATCCGGACAGTTCAAGACGTCGTCGATTTTCTCCGGAAAAAGGGCGTCAATTAATTCTCCAGCGGGGGTTGTTCAATGAAAAGGCGTGTTGTGATAACAGGCCTCGGCGCCGTAACTCCGCTGGGCAACACCGCAGCGGAATCCTGGGCGAACGCCGTGGCCGGAAAGTCCGGCATCGGCCCCATTACCCGGTTTGACGCATCTGCGTACGCCTCCCGCGTCGCTGGTGAAATCAGGAATTTTGATCCGCTGCAATATGTCGATAAAAAAGAAGTTCGCCGGCAGGACAAATTCGCGGTTTACGCTCTCGCCGCGTCCCAGATGGCGATGGACGACGCGGCGCTGACACTCGGCCCGGACATTGCCGAGCGAGTCGGCGTGCTCATCGGCTCCGCGATCGGCGGCGCCGGCACTTTTGAAGAAGAAGCCGTCGTGCTTCATGCCTCCGGCCCCCGCAAAATTTCACCTTTCTCCGTACCGGCCATTCTGGCCAATCTGGCGTCCGGCCATGTTTCCATGCGCTTCGGCGCCAAAGGCCCCATCAATTGCGCTGTGACGGCCTGCGCTTCCGGAACGTCGGCGCTCGGCGACGCGTACAAAATCATCGCCTACGGCGACGCGGACGCCATGATTGCCGGCGGCGTTGAAGCCGCGATCACGCCGCTCAGCGTTGCGGGGTTCTGCGCAATGCGCGCGCTTTCTCTCCGCAATGACGAGCCGGAAAAAGCCAGCCGCCCCTTCGACAAGGGACGCGACGGCTTTGTCATCGCCGAAGGCAGCGGCGTTGTCATTCTGGAAGAACTGTCTTTCGCCCTCAACCGGGGAGCAAAGATCTACGCGGAACTCGTCGGATACGGCTGCACATCGGACGCCTATCACCTGGCCGCGCCGCCTCCGGGGCATGAAGGCGCCGGACGGTGCATGAAAGTGGCGATCCAAGACGCCGGCCTGCAGCCGGCCGATATTGACTACATTAACGCTCACGGCACATCCACCCCCCTGAACGATCTTTATGAAACGCAAGCCATCAAAGCGCTTTTCGGCGAGCACGCAAAGAGATTGCTGATCAGTTCGACCAAATCGATGACGGGCCATATGCTGGGAGGCACGGGCGCGGTGGAGGCGATTTTTACCGTCAAGGCGCTTCAGGAGGGACGCCTTCCGCCCACCGTCAACCTGGACGATCCCGACGAGGAATGCGATCTGGATTTCGTTCCGAATGTCGCAAGGCGTCAGGACATTTCCACCGCCCTGTCCAACAGCTTCGGATTTGGCGGCGTCAATGCCGTTCTCGTTTTCAAGAAATATGCGCCATAGTTTTTTTGGAGGATTTTTTTATTCATGTCTTTTTTAAATCAGGTTGATCCGGAAGTCGCACAGGCCATTCAGTTGGAAACCAAACGCCAGGCGGGAAAGCTCGAACTCATCGCCTCGGAGAATTTTGTCAGTGAAGCGGTCCTGGAAGCCCAGGGCTCGGTAATGACCAACAAATATGCCGAAGGGTATCCGGACAAACGCTATTACGGCGGTTGTGAATATGTGGATATTCCCGAAAAGCTCGCCATCGAGCGCTGCAAAAAGCTTTTCGGCTGTGATGAAGTCAACGTCCAGCCCCATTCCGGAACGCAGGCCAACATGGCCGTTTATTTTGCCGCCTGCGCTCCCGGGGACACGGTGCTGGGGATGAATTTATCGCACGGCGGCCATCTGTCGCACGGTTCTCCGGCAAACTTCTCCGGCAAATTTTACAAAATCGTTCCGTACGGCGTCAACCGGGACACGGAAACCATCGACTATGAAGAGCTGGCGAAAATCGCCAGGGAAAGCAAGCCCAAGATGATCGTGGTCGGCGCCAGCGCCTACCCTAGGGTCATCGATTTTGCCAAATTCCGGGCCGTGGCGGATGAAGTCGGCGCGGTCATCATGGCGGACATCGCGCATATCGCCGGGCTGGTCGCCGTCGGCTTGCACCCTTCGCCGGTTCCCGTCTGCGAGTACGTCACCACAACCACACACAAGACCCTGCGCGGACCGCGCGGCGGGCTCGTCATGTGCAAATCCCCCTACATCAAGATCCTCAACAGCCGTGTTTTCCCGGGAATGCAGGGCGGCCCGCTGATGCATGTCATCGCCGCCAAGGCCGTGGCGCTCAAGGAGGCCCTGTCGCCGGAATTCAAAACCTATCAGCAGCAAATCGTGAAAAACGCCCAGGCCATGGCGGCGCAGCTCAAAGACGAAGGATTCCGCCTGGTGTCCGGCGGCACGGACAATCATCTGATGCTGGTCGATCTGACCGCCAAGGGCGTGACGGGGAAAGACGCGCAGGAGGCGCTGGACCGCGCAGCCATCACCGTCAATAAAAACGGCATTCCTTACGACACGCTGGGGCCGATGATCACCAGCGGCATCCGGATCGGCACGCCTGCGCTGACGACCCGCGGCATGAAGGAAAATGAAATGCGCCTGATCGCCTCTTTGATTGCCGAGGTGATTCACCATATTAATGACGAGCAAAAAATTCAGGCCGTCGCCGGAAAAGTCAAAACGCTTTGCGACCAGTTTCCGCTCTACGCGAGAAGGATCCAGGGGTAAAATAAGCCTCCGGCAGGGCGCCGGCTGCTTGTCAGAAAGCGGAAAGATATGTCGGAAAACAACGAGCCGTCCCGCCGTCGGCCGGATCAGGTCCGCTCCCGTCCCGACTGGGACACGTATTTTATGGATATCGTCGATCTGGTTTCCCGGCGCAGCACCTGCCTGAGAAGAGCCGTCGGGGCCGGACTGGTCCGCGATAAAAGAATTCTGGCCACCGGCTACAACGGCGCGCCTTCCAAACTACAGCATTGCCTCGAGATCGGCTGCCTGCGCGAGCAGCTTCACGTGCCGTCGGGAGAACGCCACGAATTGTGCCGCGGCCTGCACGCGGAACAAAACGCGATCATTCAGGCCGCGCTGCACGGCGTCAGCGCGAAGGGCTCCACGCTGTACTGCACGCACCACCCCTGCGTGATTTGCGCCAAGATGATCATCAATGCCGGGATTTCGCGCATTGTGATCCGCGACAGTTACGGCGACGCCCTGGCCGCGGATATGCTGCGGGAAGCCGGCATCAGCGCTGAAACATTGAAGACACCCTAAAGGATCGGCACGCAAACGTCATGAAATGTCCTTTTTGCGGCGACGCGGAAAACAAAGTCATCGATTCCCGGATCAGCAAGGACGGCAAGGCCATCCGCCGCCGCCGCGAGTGCATGGGCTGTTCCCGCCGCTTCACGACGTATGAGTACGTGGAAGACATCCTGCCGATGGTCGTCAAAAAAGACGGGCGGCGCGAGCCGTTCGACCGGACGAAAATCCGCAGCGGCGTGCGAACGGCGTGCGAAAAGCGGCCGATCAGCACGGAGGACATTGAGAAGCTGGTGGAGAGCGTGGAAGCTGCCTGCCAGGAGTTTCAGGGCGAGGAAATCCCCTCTTCCGCCATCGGCGAAAAGGTGATGGCCGAACTCAAAACACTGGACGGCGTCGCATATGTCCGGTTCGCTTCGGTGTACCGGCAGTTCCGCGACGTGGCGGAATTCATGTCCGAATTGAAGGACCTGTTGAGCAAAGGCAAAAAATAATGTTTACCGGCATTGTCGAAGGATTGGGAAAAGTCGTCCGCCTCACCGTGAAAGGCGCGGATGCCGTTCTGGAAATTGACGCGGGAATCGACATGACGGAGGTGTCCCCGGGCGACAGCATCGCGGTCAACGGCGCCTGCCTGACCGTCACCTCCAAAAAAGCGAAGGTCTTCTGCGCCGATGTTTCCGCCGAATCGCTTTCCCGGACTACGCTCAAGCACCTGCAGGCGGGGCACAGCGTCAATCTGGAGAAATCCCTGCGCGCCGGCGGATTTGTGGGCGGCCATTTTGTGCTGGGCCACGTGGACGGCGCCGGCCGCATTCTTTCCAGAACACAGAAGTCCGGCTCCATCATCTTTGCCGTTGAATCCCCGGAACCCCTGTCGCGCTACATCGTGGAGAAGGGATCGGTGGCCATCGACGGCATCAGCCTGACCGTGAACAAGCTTGAAAAAGGCCGGTTTTATGTTAATATCATTCCGCATACGGCCGTCCACACGACGCTCGCGGGGAAAAAAGAGGGCGACTGGGTCAACATCGAGACGGATATTCTGGGCAAGTATGTGGAAAAGTTATTGCAAACCCCGCGGGGAATCGATAAGGATTTTTTAGCCGAACACGGCTTTATCAAATAAACGAAGGACAAAACATGGCAGTCAGTAAAATTTCGGAAGCAATCGAAGACATCCGCAACGGGAAGATGGTCATTCTCGTGGATGATGAAGACCGGGAAAACGAGGGCGATCTCTGCATGGCGGCGCAGTTTGTCACGCCGGAAGCGATCAATTTCATGGCCAGGCTGGGGCGCGGATTGATTTGCCTGACCGTCAATGAAGACATCGCCTCGCGCCTGAAGCTCAACCTGATGGTCAAGGACAATCAGGCGCGCTTCGGCACGGCCTTTACCGTCTCCATCGAAGCGCGCCACGGCGTGACCACCGGCATTTCCGCGGCGGACCGCGCCACGACGATTCTGGCGGCCGTCAACCCCGCGGCCAAACCGGAGGATATTGTCAGCCCCGGGCATGTGTTTCCGATTCTCGCGCGCAAGGGCGGCGTTCTTGTTCGCACCGGCCAGACCGAGGGATCGGTGGACCTGTGCCGTCTGGCCGGGCTGACGCCGGCGGGCGTGATCTGTGAAGTCATGAAGGACGACGGCACCATGGCGCGCATGCCGGACCTGGAAATCTTTGCCCGCGAGCATCAACTCAAGATCGTCACCATCGCCGATCTGATCGACTATCGGATGCAGCATGAATCGCTCATTCGCCGCGTGGCCGAAGCTTCGCTGCCGACGCTCTACGGCGGCGATTTCAAAATCATCGTCTATGAAAACGACGTGGACGACATGCAGCACATCGCGCTGGTCAAGGGAGAGATCCGCAAAGAAGACGACGTTCTGGTGCGCGTACACTCGGAATGCTGCACCGGCGACATTTTCGCTTCGGCCCGCTGCGACTGCGGCGATCAGCTGCACCGCGCGATGGAAATGATTGAGGAGGAAGGAAAAGGCGTCATCGTTTATATGCGCCAGGAAGGACGGGGCATCGGTCTGGTCAACAAGATCAAAGCGTATGCGCTGCAGGATGAAGGCCAGGACACCGTCGAAGCCAATATCGCGCTGGGCTTCAAGGCCGATCTGCGGGATTACGGCATCGGGGCGCAGATCCTGGCGGATCTGGGCGTGCACAAGATGCGGATGATGACCAACAATCCCAAGAAAATTGTCGGCCTGGAAGGATACGCCATTGCCGTGACCCAGCGGGTTCCGATCGAAATTCCTCCCAACGAAAATAACATCCGGTATATGACCACCAAGAAAAAGAAAATGGGGCATATTCTGGAATTGTAAAAAGCGCAGCGGCGCCAAAAATCGGACAAGGGGCTGTACCCCCTGAGGGCGGCAAGTCCTCTTGCTCCAATAAACAAAAGGATGGTGCTTTAATCATGCCGAAGATCATTGAAGGAAAAATTGTCGCCAAAGGGATGAA
>JAAZOZ010000051.1 GCA_012797505.1 Smithella sp.
CGCAGGGAGAAAGAGAGAAAGCTGAAGAGTTTGTCGATAAACACATCACCGGCAAAACCCTGGCCACTCTTGATGAGGCAACCGTTAAAAAGGCAGGAGAGGCAATCTTCAGCAAAACCCAGGGATACAACGAAGCCGAGGCTGCCCGGTATGAAGAAGAAGCCTACATGTGGGACGATTATCTGACCCGGGCAGAAAGGGTGAAAACGGCAGCCGACATCGGCATGGTGGGCTGTTCCTTTCTGGGAGGTCCGATGGCGCTGTCATCGGCTTATGACATCTCGACAGGTTATTTTCAGGGAGGCATCAAAGAGGCGGCCACGCAGTTAGTTTTGCAAACCGGGGCTTTTGCCTTGGGAAAATATGTGGGGGCTGGCTCCAAAGCGGCCGTCAATGCCGACGACGCAGCGGCGGCGGCCAAAACGGCAGCCCGTCAATCCGGAAAAGTTTCTAAAGGACTCTCCGGCGCGGAAGAGCTTAAGATCTTCCAGACCAACCGGGCGCGGGGTGAAAAAACTGTCAAGGAATTTGAGAACTTAAATCAGTCACTGAAAAATGCCTATTTAAACAAATCGCCTCAAAACGAGATCGCCGCCATTAAGAAGCAAATCCGGGAAAAGACCGTCGAAATTCAGGCCAATCCCCATGCCAAGAATTTCCTGAAATATCAGGGCGATAAACTGACTCAGACCCGTTTTAACCGGAGTATCAAAAGTGTTCATAAGGATGTGGAGAAGAAGTTCTACGAGAAGATGAGAAAAGAACCGTATAAATGGAGTGAGTTTAAAATCAAGGAAATGAGAAACGCCTCCAGCGGAGGTTCCGTCGGAATGGACTATGACATTGGATTGATCGAAAAGCCGAACTTCATCAAACTTCCGGACGGCACGATGAAGCGCCAGTACTGGCTGATGAGGGACGGCAAGCCCGCCACCCGCAGCCAGTGGCAAAAAGAAGCGCAGAAATGCTGGAATGAAGCCTACGAAGAGGTGACGCTGAAAAATGCCGAACGGTCCTGGGAAAATCTGACGACCCGGATTCATCCCGAAAGTTATCAGGATCTGGCCGTGCTGGACGGAAACCTGAATCAGGTCTCCCGCGCCTGGATTCAGCAAACGGCTGATGTGACGCGCTACAAGGCGATGCATATGCTCAAGGACGGCTCCATGTCCAAGTTTGAAAAACTTCAGGAAATCAGCCGCGGGACGGCCAAAGACCTCAATACCAAACTATTGCCGATTTTCGAAAATATGCGGAAGACCCCACAGGTTTCCGCGGCGGCCGAACACTGGAAGAAGGTGTCTTCCGTGCTGGACGATTTCGGGAAGAACAAGATCGATCCCATTACGGCCGAGCGGCGCATTGCCGAATTAACGGGCGGCAAATCCATCCCCGAAGTGGTGGACGATATGTCCAATATGATGGAGAGTTTTGTAAAGCTGAAAAAGTAAATCCGGTAACTGTAAAGCGATCGACAGGCGAACGGCTTCATCCGCAACCGAAGAATAAATAGAGAACAGCGAATTGCCGTAGATTGCGTAACTGTAAGTTATCACTCCCTTATGCGCTTCGGATTTCCACGCGGCAGTCATCACGGTCAGCCTTCCGGAATTTTGCCGTTTTGTTGGCGTCTTGATTCGGGTATTTTTCATCTTATGAAAAAAAATGTTGACAGGTATATAAAAAATATATAGTCTTCGGTCCACGCAAAGAGGAAAAGACGGATGTCGATCAAATACGCCATTCTTGGGCTCCTGCAGTATTCGGATATGCACGGTTACCGGATCAAGGCGCACATTGAAAAAAATTTCGGCCATATGTGGTCGATCAATTTCGGACAGATTTATCCCAGCCTGAAACAGTTGCAGGAAGAGGGATTGGTGAATATGCTGGAAATCGCGCCGTCGGAAAACGGAGGCCCCCGGAAAAAACTTTATTCCATCACGCCCAAGGGAGTGAAGGAGCTGTCGAAATGGCTCACCGAACCGACCGGAAAGTCCATCCTCATCCGAGACCCGTTTCTGCTTAAATTTGCTTTCTTCGGATTCGGAGAAGATGCAAACGCCCTCACCATCATCGACGAACAAATCGAATTTTTCGAGTCCCAATTGAAACGCCGGCAGACCAACCGCAAAAAGTGGGAGCGGCAGGGCGTGTATGTCCGCCTCCTGGCTGAACTCGGCGTGACGCAGAATCAGATGTACCTGGAATGGCTCCACCATGCCAAAAAAGAAGTAGAAAAAAATATGAAACGAGCTCGTCGAGAAAAAGCCTGAAATTACCTTGTTTGTGATCAACTTCAGTCGAGGGGATCATGGAATTTAAAGGCATTACCCTGGTTACCGGCGCCGCCGGATTTATGGGAAGTCACCTCGTTGAATTTCTGGCCGCAAAAGGAGTCCGGGTCCGGGCGTCCGCCCGTCCCCGCAAGGATACATCATTTTTCGACCGTCTCGGGGTTGAATATGTTCCCGCCGACCTCACCAAACCCGAAACGCTGCCGGGGCTGTTTGAAGGGGAGGTGGACCGGATTTTTCATCTCGGGGCGATCTGCAATTTTTCCACTCCCTACGAATCCCTTGCTTCCACCAACGTGGAAGGCGTCAAAAGAATCACACAACTTGCGATGAAGAAAGGCGTCAAACGCTATGTGCATGTCGGTTCCACCAGCGTGTACGGCTATTACCAGGGGACTCCCTTCCGGGAAGACAGCCCCCGGAATCCGCAGGATTCCTACGGCAGGAGCAAACGCGACGGCGAGGACGTCGTCTGGGGCCGCATCAAGGAGGGCTTCCCGGCGGTCATCACGCGGCCCTGCACCGTGTACGGTCCCCGCTGCAATGACGGCGCGGGAAAGGCTTTTTCGCGTCCCTCCAGCATCACCGCGATTCCGGGAAGCGGCCGGCAGCTCCTTTCCAACGTGCGCGCGGAAGACGTGGCTGCTGCCGTTTATCATCTATCCCTGACCGATGCTGCCGTCGGGCAGGCGTACAATCTGGCCGAGGACACGCATCCGACGCTCGAGGAAGCCCTGAAAATGGCTTCGGAGGCCTTCGGCGCCAAACCGCCCACGACACATTTGCCGCTCTGGCTGGTCAAAATCGTCGCGAAGTTCGATGGAATGGCCTCTGCGCGCAAGGGGCGCATCCCGGATCTGGAGCTGGACGCGGTAAAGTATCTTTATGCGGATTACGTGGTGGACAACAGCAAACTGAAGAAAACGGGATACCGGATGATCTATCCGGATTTTCGTCAATCCATGAAGCAGATTGGAGAAGAGTATCGCGTAAACCTCGGAGGAAGGTAACCCGAAGAGACTGAATCAACGGGAGGTGCGGGCATGGGACAGATGGTGGTGATTACCGGCTTGGCGGACGGGATGGGACGACATGTGGCCAAAATACTCGCGAAATCCGGTCATTCGGTGGCCGGTTTTGATATGGACGCGAAAGGAATCGCGTCACTGGCGTCAGAGTTGAAGGACATCGGCGGCGATCACCTGCTGGAAACGATCGACATCACCGACCGCCCGGCAATTCTAAAATTTCGCGATCAGGTGCTCGCCCGGTACGGTCGCGTGGATACGGTGCTGTCGAACGTGGGCATCGGATTCTTCAGCCCCTTCGAGGAAGTCCAACTGGAGAAAGCGCTCAAGTGCCTCGAAATCAACGTCATCGGCGCGGCGGCGATTTTTCAGGCGTTTCTTCCGTCCATGCGCGAGCGCCGCGCAGGCAAACTCATCGCGATGTCGTCGCTGGTGGGGCGCATTCCTTTTCCCTTCGAATCCATCTATTCCGCAAGCAAATTCGCCGTTACCGGAATGATGGTCTCCATGAAATACGAGGTGGAGCCCTTCGGCATCAAAGTGGCGCTGATCGAACCGGCGCAGGTATCCACGACGTTCGCGGCCAAGATCCACGTTCTGCCGCCCGAGAATTCTCCTTACCGCGATCGCGCCCGGCGGTTTATCGAGCGGGACAATGAACTGATCAAGACGGCGCCCACGCCGCCCGTTGCGGCTGAAAAGATCGTAAAGGTCATCGAGGCGGAAAAGCCGGCACTCTTCAATCAGATCGATTTCATGAGCAGCTTTTTTCTGTGGCTCAATCAGTTTCTTCCGAAGTCGGTCCGGGACGCGATTCTGGTCAACCATATGCGCATCAAGGTTTAACGTTTGCAGGAGGTGTTTTATGAGCACACAACAGGCCCTGTCGCAG
>JAAZOZ010000052.1 GCA_012797505.1 Smithella sp.
AAAACATTCAGAGCAGCCTGAAGACGGCTAAAAAACGAAAAACCGGAAACACCGGGAAAAAATAGGAGGACTTTCATGTACAATACGCAAATCACCAGAATGTTCGGCGTCCAGTATCCCATTATCTGCGGGGCGATGATGTGGCTGTGCAAACCGTCGCTGTGCGCGGCCGTGTGCAATGCCGGCGGCATCGGCAATCTGACCGCGGCCAACTACGAAACGGAGGACGAATTCCGCGCGGCCATCCGGGAAACCCGCAGGCTGACCGACAAGCCTTTCTTCATCGGCATCACGCTGCTGCCGTCGATCCGGATCACGGCCGAGCACCATAAAATGTACGTCAAAGTGTGCGCCGAAGAAAAGGTGGCCGGCATCGAATTTTCCGGCACGCCGCTCGACAAGGTGGCGGGCATGGAAGCCGTTGAACTTTTGAAAAAAGCGGGCGTAAAGCTGTTTCACAAGGTCGGCGCGGTCCGCCACGCTCTGCACGCGGAAAAAATCGGCTTTGACGGCGTTTACGCGGCGGGCATCGAGGAAGGCGGCCATCCGCTCAACGACGATGTCACCACCATGATCCTCACGCCGCGCATGGTCGAATCGGTGAAGATCCCCGTCGTCACGGTCGGCGGCATCGCCAACGGCCGGACGATGGCCGCTGCGCTTACGCTGGGCGCCCAGGGCGTGATGATGGCCAGCCGCTTCATCGCGACGAAGGAATGCGAAGTGCACGACAACATCAAGCAGGAGCTGATCCGCCGCCAGGAATTCGACACGGTGATTTACGGAAAATCCATCGGCCTGCAGGGCCGCGGCCTCAAATCCAAAGTCATCGCGGAAGTCCTGGCCATTGAAGAGCGCAAAGGCGGCTTTGACGAGCTGATCCCCCTGCTCGCCGGACAGAAAGTCAAGCAGGCCTGGGAAACGGGCGACGTCGATTACGCGCCCCTGATGGTCGGCCAGTCCATCGGGCTCATTTCCGACATTCCCACCTGTACGGAGCTTTTGGAAAGAATGGCGTCCGAGGCCAGAGAACAACTGGCCCGCGCCGGAAAGCTTTGCGGAAACGAAGCCCAACAAAATTCATCATATAAGGAGCAACTATGAAAACAAGATTAACAGAAATGGTCGGCATCAAGTATCCCATCGTTCTGTCCGGCATGAGCTGGATCAGCGTTCCCAAAATGGTGGCCGCGGTATCCAACGCCGGAGGGCTGGGCATTCTGGCCACCGGTCCGCTGAACGCCGCGCAGACCCGGGAAGCCATCCGCGAAATCCGTAAGCTGACGGATAAACCCTTCGGCGCCAATGCGTCGCTGATGTTTCCCGGCGCGGTGGAAAACGCCAAAGTTCTGCTGCAGGAAAAAGTGCCCGTCATCAATTTCGCGCTGGGCAAAGGCGACTGGATTGTGAAGGAAGCGCACAAATACGGCGGCAAGGTTTTCGCGACCGTCGTCAATCTGAAGCACGCCAAACGCGCGCAGGATTTCGGAACGGACGCGGTCATCGCCACCGGTCAGGAAGCGGCGGCGCACGGAGAAGACGTCACCTCGCTGGTGCTGATTCCGCACCTGGCGGAAAATCTGAAAATTCCCGTAATTGCCGCGGGCGGTTTTGCCGACGGCCGGGGCATCGTGGCCGCGCTCGCGCTGGGCGCGGAAGGCGTTGCCATGGGAACGAGACTGATGACGACCAAGGAAAGCCCTCTGCATGAAAACTATAAACGGATGACACAGGAAAAAGACGTTTATGACACGCTGTTTTCCAAGCGCTTTGACGGCATCCTGTGCCGGGTCATGAAAACGGATGCAGCCAAAAAAGCCGTCAAAACCGGATTGAACTGGCCCGCCGCCTTTTTCAATTCCCGGGACATCGCGAAGCAGATGGGCATTCCGTATTTTAAACTTTTTATCGGGGTTCTGCTGTCCGGCTACAAGAATGCCCGGCAGCTCGCCTACATGGCCAACGCGTTCAAAGCCATTCGGGTCGCGACGGAAGACGGAGATTCAAAAACCGGCGTGCTTCCGGTCGGCCAGTCGCAGGGTCTGATTCATGACGTGCCGACCATTGCCGAACTCTTTGAGCGAATCGTGAAAGAGGCAAAAGACGCGCAGGCCAGAGTCAACGCGGCCCTGGAATAAACGGACGCAATCCGAAAACGAGATGGGTCATTCCATCAACGGGAAAGGGGGAAGGACATGTCAATTGAATCGGTACTACAAGAATTGAAGCCGCACCTCGGGAAGGAAGTTTTTGTCTCCGGCTGGAAACAGGTGACGCAGGAGCAGATCCATCAGTTTGCCGACAGCACCGGCGATCACCAGTGGATTCATGTGGACACGGAAAAGGCCGCCGGCGGTCCGTTCGGCCGGACCATCGCGCACGGATTCCTGACGCTTTCACACATTCCTTTTTTCAGCTATCAGGCGCCCTTGAAAATCGAAGGCGCGAAGATGTCCATCAACTACGGCCTCGACAAGGTGCGTTTTCTCAACCCCGTTCCTTCGGGATCGAAAATCCGCGACCGGATCGTCCTTTCCGGACTGGAAGAAAAACCGGGCGACCGCCTTCTGGTGAAGCAGACGCACACGATTGAAATTGAGGGGCAGGAAAAGCCGGCGTGCATCGCGGAAGCGCTGGCCATGGTTTTCTTCTGAGGTCATCCGGCAGGGAGCGGCAGACAACCGTTCCCTGCCCTCGCCTGACAAGAACCCGCGCGCAATCGTCAGGATCGTGAACGGAACGAATCAGGGACGGACGGCGGAAAAGGTCACGATCTTCTGCCCGGCGTTGCGGGAGATCCGGCCTTCGCCTTCCAGGTAGCGAAGATGCGCGATGGCTTCCCCGGTGGCAAACCACTTCTGGGCGATGGGAAAATCCTCCCAGGTCTCGCAGTCGATGTCCCAGGTCATTCCCGCGGCAATTTCATAGGCATTCAGCGTTTTGTTTCCCAGAACCTCCAGAACTTCCTCCGCCCGTTCGCGGTGATGGATTTTCAATGCGTCGATTCTGCTTTTCAGATCCCCCTGAAAATTCCGGTGTCCGGGCAGGACAAGGTCCACCGCCAGATGAGATACTTTATCCAGGCTGGCCATATAATCGGCCAGCGAATTCGTCTCATATGCCCAGGATTCAATATGGGGCGTAATGTCAAACAGAACGTGGTCGCCGGAAAAGAAAATTTTCTGATCCTCCTCATACAGACAGATATGCCCCTGCGTGTGGCCCGGCGTGGCGATGCAGCGCAGACGATAGTTGCCGCATTCGATCACGTCGCCGTCGTCCAGCAGGGTAAAGACCGGCATTTTCTGCGGACTGTATTTGAATCCCGGATGGCTGGCCAGCGCCTTTTGCAGCTCCTCGGCGGGGAAGCCGTTGCGCTCGGCAAAGTCAACAAGCGATTGCCAGCCGTGATCCCCGTCAAAAACCCGCGCATCAATCCGGCTGAAGAAGATCCTGCTGGTTTGGGTCGCCAGCCGCGTCACCAGCCCCGTATGATCGGCGTGCATGTGGGTCAGCATAAAATCGGTCTGCTGTAGATCGATCCCCAGTTCAGCCAGGCCTTTCCGCATCGCTTCGTAGCAGACGGAACGGTTGAAACCCGTGTCGATGATCAGGTTGCGGTCTTTGCCTTTGATGACGTAAGAATTCAGGTCTTTGAGCGGACTGTTCGGCAGCGGCACGGAAATCCGA
Source organism: Smithella sp. (assembly GCA_012797505.1). GTDB lineage: Bacteria > Desulfobacterota > Syntrophia > Syntrophales > Smithellaceae > UBA8904. The sequence goes on from JAAZOZ010000052.1 coordinate 3,691, forward strand.
TAAAGTCCTTTTCGGATTTCATCCGCCATGGACAAGCCTCCCTGAATTATGGAAGGACAGCGCAGCGCTTCTGAAAAGCTTTCGGTTCGGCATTCAATCTTCCTCTTTGTCTCCACCCGTCTCTTCCGGATCCGTTTCCGGCGCAAAAAGATCGCCGCTCAGGTCGACGGGATAGAATTCATCCGGCAGCGCGCTGATAATCTTCAGGGGTTTGACGGGAAACCGCGAAAACTGCGAGGAGGGAACCGGCGGCGTCACCGCGCCGGGCAAAGGCTCCGGCCCGGAGGCATCGGGCGTTGCGTCGCCCGTCACAACGGCGCCTTTCGACGCCTCCGCCGATTTTCTTTTTTTGTGGCGGGAACGGCGGCGGCCCTTCTTTTTGGGAACCTCTTCGGCTTCGCCGGCTTCCGCATCCGGTTTTTCACCGGCTTCCGCGTCCGGCTCCGTCTTTTCCGCCAGGTTCAGCAGAGGCACTCCCTGCATGACGCTGACTTCCAGGGCCCTCTCCTTCACAGACTGCTGAATTTCGAAATTATCCCAGGCCATGTCCTGTTTTCCTTCGATGATCAGGCAGACGCCGAAGGTCGCCTCCAGCTTCAGGAGTTCGGACCGTTTGTTGTTCAGAATATACAGGGCGATTTCATGCGGCAGACTGACCTTCAGCTCCGAATACGTGCCTTTGACCGCCTCCGATTCGATTTTGCGAAATGCCCCTAATGACGCATACTCCAGAGAGGGGCGCAGACCGCTGCCGGCGCAGTACGGACAGGTGGTGTAGCTGATTTCCTGAATCGTGGACTGCTTTTTCTGACGGGACAGCTCCATCAGGCCGAACTTGGAAATGCGCGAAAGCTGGATTCTGGCGCGATCCATGCTCAGGGCCTTCTTGAAGGCCTTCTCCACCTCGGCAATGTGCTTTTTGTCGATCATGTCGATGAAATCGATGACGATCAGACCGCCCAGGTCGCGCAGCCGAAGCTGGCGCGCAATCTCTTCGCACGCCTCCACGTTGGTCCGGAAAGCGGTTTCCTCAATGTTTCTCTTGTTCGACCCGCGCCCGGAATTGACGTCGATGGTGATCATGGCTTCCGTGGGATTGATGATGATGTAGCCGCCGGACCTGAGCTCCACGCGCTCCTGATAAATCACCCGGATCTGTTCTTCCAGTCCGTAGCGTTCAAAAATCGGAACTTTGTCTTTGTATTGCTTCAGAATCCGCAAATGGCGGGGGGCGACCGCCTTCAGATACGCGCGCATCTTGCGGAAGGTCTCCACCTCGTCCACCCAGATTTCATCAATTTCCAGCGTCAGGTAGTCGCGCAGCGACCGCACGCCGAAATCCGTTTCCTGATACAGCAGGGACGGTTCGGAGGCGTTTTCGGCCTTCTTGATGATTTCCTTCCACAGGCGCATCAGGAACTGGTAGTCGCGCTGGATTTCCTGCTTGGTCCGGTTGATGCCGGCCGTGCGGACGATAAAGCCCATCCCCTCGGGGACCTGGATCTGATCCATCAGCGTCTTGATCTTCTGACGGTCTTCTTCGCTTTCGATCTTCCGGGAGATGCCGCCGCAGAGTTTGTTGGGAAGCAGCACCAGATACCTTCCGGGCAGGGAGATATACGACGTCAGCAGAGCGCCCTTGTTGCCGATCACTTCCCGGACGACCTGGACAATGATTTTCTGGCCGGTCTTGAGAACCGGCCTTCCGCCGGAAGAGCCGTTTTCCGGTTCGGTCAGATATTCGTGGCTGACGTCCCGCAGGGGGAGAAAGCCGTCCTTGACGCCGCCGTAATCCACAAAAGCCGCCTGCAGGCCTCGTTCGACCTTCAGCACCTTGCCCTGGTAAATATTTCCGGTGATCGGCTCGCGCACCGCCATTTGAATATTGAATTCAATCAGCTTGCCTTTTTCGTCAACCGTGGCCATGCGCATCTGTTCCTTGTGCACGGCGTTAACGAGCATTACATGTTTCATAAGAATCCTTTTGGGCCGCGGCCTGCGTCCGCGCCATTCCGGAAGGAATCGATGTCCCGCCGGCGCGCGGACGGCTCGGCGCCGCCCTGTATATTTTTACATAAAGGCGCTCACGTCGCCTTTTCCAATGCGAAGAACTTCAATGGCGTCATCCACCAGGCTGACGACGCTGGACGGCTCGGGAACAATGGTCCCGCCGTCAATAATCAGATCCACAGTGCGCCCGAAGTATTCGTTGATGATCGCCGGGTCGCCGAGGTCTTCTCCGTCCTGCGTCTGAACGCTGGTGCTGATGATCGGCTGTCCGAGCTCCCGGATCAGGGCAAGGCAAATTTCGTTTGCCGGAACGCGAATGCCGGTCGTCGGCCTCTTGGGCAGAATGATTTTCGGGACAAGACGCGACGCTTCCAGGATAAACGTGTAGGGTCCGGGCAAAAACCGCTTCATGGTTTTATAAGCGTAATCCGTAACCAGCGCGTACTGGCTGATGTGCTTCAGATCGGAACAGACAAAACTCAAAGGGCGTTTTTTGTTTCTTCTTTTTATTTCGTATATCTTCTCAATGCCTCGTTTGTTCGATAAATCGCAGCCCAGGCCGTACACCGTATCCGTCGGGTAGATGATAATGCCGCCGTCCCTCAAAACATCGGTCGCCTTCCGGATGAGACGCATCTGGGGATTCTGGCTGTTGATCGATAACACCGTTCGGGCCCTCGCTTCACGTCGGGCTTCCATATCAGCAATTGCAGGATTTAGCAATGGCCGTAAACAGCCAAAAAATCAGCGGGTCGTCACCTCTTTTTCCGGTCTTTGCTGAGCTTGTATTCGATGCTGTCGATCAGCGCCTGCCAGCTCGCCTCGATGATGTTTTCGGAAACGCCCGTGGTGCTCCAGAGCTCCGAACCATCCGTCGAATCCAGCAAAACGCGGACGCCCGCGGCCGTGCCCTCGGAGCCTTCCAGCGTGCGCACCTTGAAGTCCACCAGGTGCATTTCCTTGATTTGCGGATAGAATTTGGTCAGCGCCTTGCGCAGGGCGTGGTCGAGCGCGTTGACCGGACCGTTTCCTTCGGCGGCCGTCAGCTCCTCCTCGCCGCCCACGGAAATCTTGATCGTGGCCTGGGACAGGCAGGGATTATCCAGCGTCCGCGAGGTCACCACGCTGAAGCACTCCAGCGTAAAGGGCTCCACAAACTGGCCGACTGCCTTCTTCATCAGGACCGACAGAGACCCGTCGGCCGCGTCGAACTGATACCCCTTGTCCTCCATCAGCTTGACCTCGCGCACCACCTTGCCCAGCGCGTTTTTCTTGTCCAGATCGATGCCCAGGGCTTTGGCCTTGTAGGCAATGTTGCTTTTGCCGGCCATGTCGGAGACCAGAACGCGCCGGCTGTTGCCGACCAGCTCCGGCGGCATGTGTTCGTAAGCCGCCGAATTTTTCGTCACGGCGCTGACATGGACGCCTCCCTTGTGCGCAAAAGCGCTCCGCCCCACGAAAGGCCTCGACATCAGGGGCGGAATGTTGGCCACATCGCTGACATACAGGGAAAGATTCGTGAGCTGCCGGATCGAAGCCACCGGCAGGCAGCGCATTTTCATTTTGATCTGCAGATTGGCAATCACGGAGATCAAATCGGCGTTTCCGGACCGCTCGCCGTAGCCGTTGACCGTTCCCTGAACGATTCTGACGCCTTCGCGCACCGCCGCAAGAGAATTGGCAACGGCCAGGCCGCAGTCGTTGTGGGCGTGAATGCCGGCCTTCTCCATTGGAATAACGGCGGATGCTTTGCCCAGGACGGCGCTCACTTCATGCGGCATGGCCCCGCCGTTCGTGTCGCAGAAAATGATCCGGTCCGCGCCCGCGTCGAGAGCGGTCCTGACCACCTGGAGGGCATACCGGGGGTTGTTTTTGTAGCCGTCAAAAAAATGCTCCGCGTCAAAAAGCACCTCTTTGCCCCTGGCCTTCATGCAGGCGATGGAATCGCGGATCATGGACAGATTTTCTTCCAGCGTCACTTTCAGAATATCGGCAACGTGAAGATCCCAGGCCTTGCCGAAGATCGCAACGGCCGGGGTTTCGGCCCGAATCAGCGCCTTGAGGTTGGGGCAATGATCGGGCCGGACGCGCGGCTTTCGGGTCGAGCTGAATGCGGTCAATTTCGCATTTTTAAACTTCACCGTTTTGGCCATTTCAAAAAAGCGCATGTCCTTGGGGTTGGAACCGGGCCAGCCGCCTTCAATGTAATGAAAATGGACGTCATCCAGACGCCTGGCGATCCTCAGCTTTTCTTCGGCGGAAAAGGTGACCTGCTCCCCCTGCGTGCCGTCGCGGAGCGTTGTATCGTAAATCAAAATCCTGTTTTGCGTCATGGTTTCCTCTCTTTCCCATAAAAAAATCCGCTGCCCGGTTTTCCCGGCAGCGGATTTGAATTCCTGTTGAGCGTAAATTTCAGCTACTCCACGGCCAGGCCTCCTCGGGGGAAGCGGATAATTATTCTGCTAATGATGATGGCCCGCAAAACATTCATAATCCGCACCATTAAATAACGAATTTTGCAGAATAATAATTTCCCGAGTGCGTTTTGTCAATCAAAATCAGCGCTCCGGCGATGTTTTTTTGGAAAATTTTTCTAATCAGTGATAAACAGGATCTTAAAGCAAATTCCCTTCAACGATCGGAAAGGCCCGTGGACGGACTGAAGTTTTTTCACCAATTGATCATCATTTTAGGCTTCTCCATTCCGGTCATCTATGTATTTAATAAAATTAAGATTCCTTCCATCATCGGCTTTCTCATCACCGGCATTCTGATCGGGCCTTTCGGTCTGAAATTGATCGACGACATTGCCGGCATTTCGCTGATGGCGGACATTGGCGTCGCTTTTCTGATGTTCACCATCGGCATCGAAATCCGGCTGTCCCGCTTCCTGAAGCACCTCTCCGAAATTCTCCTCACGGGCGGTATGCAGCTTCTTTGCACCTTCATCATCGGCCTGCTCGCCGGGCTGACCATGCAGCTCAGCCTCAGCCAGGCCGTTTTGATCGGCTTTCTGCTGGTCCACAGCTCGTCGGCTCTGATCCTGAAGCTCCTCAAGGACCGGGACGACGAATCGTCGCCGCAGGGGCGAATTTCCATCGGCGTCATTTTATTTCAGGACATCATGGTTGTGCCGATGATGCTGATGATCCCCTTTCTGGCCGCCGGCAGCGGTCCGGACGCCCTCATGATTCTCTGGAAACTTCTCAAGTCCGTCCTGATCATCGTCGCCCTTCTGATCGCGGCGCGGTACGTGATCCCGTTTGCGCTGGAGCGCCTGGTCAGCATGAACATGCGTGACGTGCTGGTGATCGTGTCCGTGGTCATCACCATGGGCATCGCCTGGATCACGGAATCGCTGGGACTGTCGCTCGCCATCGGCGCGTTTCTGGCCGGGCTGGCTCTCTCCGACACGGATTTCACGCACCAGATCATCAGTGATATCAGCCCCTTCCGCGATGTCTTTTTGTCCGTGTTTTTCGTATCCTTCGGCATGATTCTCAATCTGGATTTTCTCAAGGCTCATCCCGGCTCCATCGGGCTTGCCTCTCTGGGGATCATCCTCATCAAGTTTGCCGTGGTTGTGAGCCTGGTCGCTCTGATGAAGTATCCTTTGCGCAGCGCGCTTCTCTGCGGCGTTCTGCTGTCCCAGATCGGTGAATTTTCCTTTGTTCTGGCCTCGCAGGGCTACCGGAGCCGCATCATTTCCGATGAAATGTATCAAACCTTCATCGGCGCCTCTGTATTGACTTTTATCATCACACCCCTTTTGGCCTCGCTGACCTATTGGCTGCTCAACCGCAAAAGCACCCTGCATTCCGATTCAACCGGCTCTCTTCAGGGTCAACGCGTTTCCCTGTTCAATCACGTGATTATCTGCGGGATGGGGCTCAACGGCAGAAACCTGGCCAGGGTGCTGAAAAACACAGCCATCAGCTACGTGATGATCGATCTGAATTTTCAGAAAATCAAAAAGGCGAAAAACAGCGGGGATGCAAACGCGATTTGGGGCGACGCGTCCAATGTGGAAATTCTGAAGCGCGCGGGCGTCGAGCGCGCGCGCGTCATGGTCATCGCCATTTCCGACCGTTTTCTCACGAAAAGCTGTCTGTCCAACGCCAAAGTCCTCAACCCGAAACTGCATGTGATTGTCCGGACAAAATACCTTGCCGACATCGAAGAGCTGCTGGCTCTGGGGGCCGACGACGTCATCCCCGAGGAATTCGAGACGTCCATTCAAATCTTCAGCCGCGTCCTCAAAATCTTTCATATTCCCAACAGCATCGTCCTGGCGCAGGGCAACATCATCCGGAACAAATCCTACGGCATTTTGCGCGATGTGCGCTTCACACAGGAGGCTTTCGACCAGATCGGCCAGATTCTGGCGCAGGGAACCATCGAAACCTTCTACATCGCCCCGGGCAATCCCACGATCGGCAAGAGCATCCGCGAGGTCAACCTGAAGGCGGAAACAGGCGCCACGATCATCAACATCATCCGCAAAAACCGGACCATCACCAATCCGCCCGGCGATTTTGTTTTTGAGGCGGAAGACCAGTTGATCCTTTTCGGCAGCCACAGCGCAATCGACCTGGGGCTGAAGAAGCTGGAGGGAAACTCCGCCAACGGATCCCCGGCGGCATAATTTTTTCAAACCCTGAAGGAGTAAAAATGGACATCGAAACCAGAAAACAAAACGGAATCCTGACCATCGAATTCAACCGGCCGGACAAGAAAAACTCCATTACGGCCGCCATGTACCGGATGATGGCGGACGCGATTCAAGACGGCGAAGAAGACCGGGCCGTGCGCGTCTTGCTTTTTTGCGGCAAACCGGAGATTTTCACGGCGGGCAACGATCTGGAAGATTTCATGAACATGAAGAGCGATGTCGCGGACCGCCCCGTGGCGCAATTTATCCGGAATTTGAGCCTTGCGGCCAAACCGGTGATCGCCGCGGTCTCGGGAATGGCCATCGGCATCGGCGTTACGATGCTTTTGCACTGCGACCAAGTTTACGCCGCCCGGGGCGCCAGATTCTCCATGCCTTTTGCCAAGCTGGGACTGTGCCCGGAATTTGCCTCCAGCCTCCTTCTGCCGCAGATTGTCGGCTACCAGCGCGCCGCGGAACTGCTCTTCTTCGGCGAGCCGTTTACCGCCGAACAGGCGTTCGACATGGGGCTTGTCAACAAAGTGCTGCCGGCCGCGGAGCTGATGTCTTACGCCGACGGCCGGGCCGCCGGACTTGCCGCCCTGCCGCCCGCGTCCCTGCGCGTCACCAAGCAGCTTCTCAAAGCGCGGCACCTCGACGCGGTGACCGAACAGATCGCCCTGGAAAACCGGCATTTCAGCGCCATGCTGCGGGAGCCGGCGGCCAAAGAAGCCTTCGCCGCTTTCTACGAACGCCGCAAACCGGATTATTCGAAGATTTTCGATTAAGGCACGAGGATTTTCGTCGCCAGGGAAAAGTAAGCGACGACGGTGCAGATGTCGGCCAGCGCCAGCGTAAGAGGCCCGGAGGCCACCCGCAAATCCAGTTTGAACCGGTGCAGCAAAGAAGGAACGCTGACGCCGATAAGACCGGCCAGAAGAAGCGACAGGAAAATCCCCCCGCCGATCACAAAGGCCGCCGCCGCTTCGCCGCGCCAGATCCAGGCAATCGCTCCCACGATCGCGCCGCAGGCAAGGGCCAAAAGCAGCGTGCGGGAAAGTTCCCTGCGCAGCACCTCGAAATACCAGCCCGACCGCGCCCTGCGGTGATGCATAAAGTGAACGGTGATGGCCATCGTCTGGGTCGAAACGCTTTCGCCCAGCCCCAACACGAGCGTCAGGAAAAAAGCCAGAATCAGGCTTTGCGCCAGCGTGGCCTCGAAAAAACCGACCAGCAGCGCGCAGACCGTGCCGCTGGCGATCGTCGCCAGAAGCCAGGGAAAGCGCCTCCGGAAAACGCTGAACGGCGACCGGTCCTTCATTTCCGCAACGCTGACGCCCAGCGTGTCGAAAATGCTGTGAACCTGTTCGCGCTCCTCCATATCGATCATTTCCTGCGTGAAAAGATTGACGTCAATGACCCCCAGAATTTTCCGATCGGCATCGACCACGGGAAAGGCCAGAAATTTATAGAGAATAAAAAACTCCAGCGCTTCCAGCAAATTGGCGTTGTCCGGGATCGACACGAGGCTGCCGGTCATGATGGATTCCACGGAGGCGGTGAGTGAAGACGTCAAAAGCCGGCGGGTCGGGACGACACCGACCAGCCGGCCCTCATCATCCACCACGTAGAAATAAAGAATCGCGCTCTGCGTCCGGGACGAACGGATGCACTCGAGCGCTTCGGCCACAGAGTTTTGCGCCCGCAGGGCGATGAAGTCCTCCGAAGCATATTGGACGACAGGTTGGCTCAGTTCGTGTTCGGTGACGGTTTTATTCATTCTCGGTTTCAGATCTCCAGGCAAGATGCTTTTTTGTACACGAATATCCCTTCAAAATCAAATCTGAAGTGTCGCATCTTCCGGCGCTCATTCCGCCCTTGACAACCGGACATTCTTATGAGGTATTGAAGCGGCAGGTGAGGGTGGCGTATGCGACAGGATGATCAGGTTTCCCGGTATGAAGTCAACCGCAACGTAAGGATCGTCATCACCCGGCACGATGCGGATCTGGCCCGAATAGAGTACTCCTTCATGGGCAGTACGGTCTATCTGAGCGGGGATCTGGTCCGGCCCAACGGAGATTTCTCCGCGCAGGAAGTTGAAAACATCGCCCGCGAGCTTGCCGCCCTGCCCCATGTCCGGAGCCTGCAGTTTGACCTCAACAACTGGCTGGTGGACACGTCGGGCGATTCCTGGCAGGTCAACCGGGTCAGGAAAACGGCCGGCGCCGGGGGAGCGGCCGGACAGACCGGCGTCTCCGACGACACGACCCTCGTGATCGAAAGGGAAGAAGGCCTGCAGGATGTCATCGACGACATTGAAAAAACATTGAAGAGCAAAGACTGACTCCCATCCAACCCTGGCCGAACATTTTCATTTTGCATCAGACGGATAATGTGCTATAGGCCACCTTCGTTCTTTTGAAAACAACGCGCCCATGGCTCAGCTGGATAGAGCGCCAGACTACGAATCTGGATGCCCCTGGTTCGAATCCAGGTGGGCGCGCCAGTAAAA
>JAAZOZ010000005.1 GCA_012797505.1 Smithella sp.
ACATCATGACGAACAAGAACAACACAGTTCTCTATACCGGTGTTACCAATGATTTAAACAGAAGAGTTTATGAGTACAAGAAAAAATTGATGGACGGCTTTACGAAAAAATACAATGTGGATAAATTAGTATTTTACGAAGTTTATGATGATATTAACAATGCCATTGCCAGAGAAAAACAGATTAAAAGCGGCTCAAGGGTAAAGAAGATAAAATTAATTGAAGAAATGAACAGTGGTTGGAAAGACCTGTTCAATGATCTATAAGATTGCCACGCCGACCAAGGGTCGGCTCGCAATGACTAATGAAGGCGTCATCGCGAGGAATCCGCCGCAGGCGGATGACGCGGCGATCTAAAAGTCCATGAGATTGCTTCACGTTGTTGTCGTAATTGTCGGAAAGGAACATCAGGAAATCAAAGCCATATGCTGAAAAAAATATCCGTTCCTTTTTTAGGTATCCTGCTGTTCTCTCTGCCGGTCATGGCTGCGGAGACGCATGCCGCGGAGTTTCAGAACGGCAGATTCCAGAGTCTGATGATTCAGGCCGTCGGTCGGTCCTTTGATCTCGATGAGGATGGCGCCGATGTTCTGCTGAAAAAAGCCATCGCGCTGGAGCCGGAAAATCCCATGGGATACGCTCTGGAAGCCATGCTGCACATATTTGCCTACGAGATGTGCTTTACGCTTGAACAGCGCCGGAAAGAAAAAGAAGCCATCTTTTTCTATGCCGGGGAGGCGCTGCTGAGGGGAGAAAAGAGAATCAGCGTCAATCCAAGAGACTCACAGGCCTGGCTGGCCATGGCGCTGGCCAAAGTGGCCAGGGTTCACTGGGCGATTCAGGAAAAACGCTACTTCGTGATGGCTCGCGAGACGCTGAATATCTGGAACTATCTGGAAGCCGCCAAATCGGCTGATCCGAATAATTATGACGTGGATTACCTGACGGGACTTTTGCATTACCATATTGATCATTACCGCGGGATGACCGGTTTCCTTTCATCGTTATTGATTACGGAAGGAAACCGCCAGAAAGGCCTTCAGGAAATTCACCTGGCGGCGCAAAAAGGATGGATTCTGCGGGACATGGCCCAGGTCCAGCTTGCCTCAATCTATTTGACCTATGAAAAGCAGCCGTCCCACGCTTTGCCCATTATCATGGAACTGGCAAAAAAGTATCCGGATAACTACAGCTTTCATTTCATGCACGCTCTGATCCTGGCGGAGATGCGCCGATTCGCGGAAGCGGAAACCCTTGCCGCTCAAATCCAGAAAAATATCGCTTCCGGAGTGCCGCCCTATGCGCGCCAACTGGAACCCCGCTACGATCATCTGATGGGACGAATCCATTTTAAACGCGGTGAATACGGAAGGGCGGAATCCTGTTTTCAAAGGGCGATTCAGGACAAGTCCTTTTACAATATCCGGACAAAAGCCAGATCGCTTCTGTACATCGGCATGATTCACGATATCCGGCTGGAACGCAAATACGCGGAAGATTACTATCAGCGGGTTTTGAAGGTTGAAGGGGGCGAAGGGTCGGCGCGCATCGAAGCCGGTCAATACCTCAAAGCGCCGTACCGGGCTGACGGAAATGGATCACGCCGGGAATCGGGCGAGAAACCTCAAGGGAAGGGGTAAAGTGGATACCTTTTCATTAATCACGGATTTTATTCCCTCCGGCGATCAGCCGCAGGCGATCGACAGACTGGCCGAAGGGCTGGCTCGCGGGAAAGAGCATCAGGTGCTGCTCGGGGTGACCGGCTCCGGCAAAACCTTTACCGTTGCCAACGTGATTGCGCGCGCGGGCCGTCCGGCGCTCGTCATTGCACACAACAAAACCCTGGCCGCGCAGTTGTACGAGGAATTCAAGGGCCTTTTCCCCGACAATGCCGTCGAATATTTTGTCAGCTATTACGATTACTATCAGCCGGAAGCCTACCTGCCGGCGACGGACACCTATATCGAAAAGGATTCCGCCATCAACGAGGAAATCGACAAACTTCGCCACGCGGCCACTCACGCGCTTTTGACGAGGCGAGATGTCATCATCGTGGCGAGCGTTTCGTGCATTTACGGTCTGGGTTCGCCGGAGGCCTATCTGGGGATGATCGTTCAGCTCGAAGTGGGCCGGGAAATTCCCCGGGAGGATATTTTGAAGCGTCTGGTGGAAATTCAGTATGAGCGCAACGACATCGATTTTCACCGCGGCACCTTCCGCGTCCGGGGCGATATCGTGGAGATCTTTCCTCCCTATGAAGATGAGCAGGCGCTGCGCGTGGAGTTCTTCGGCGATACGGTCGAGGCGATTCACGTCATTGACCCGCTGCGCGGGAAGAAAATCGGTTCGCTGGAGCAAATTGCGGTCTATCCCGGCAGCCACTATGTAACGACGCAGCAGAATCTCCAACGGGCGACGGCCGACATCCGCGCGGAACTTGCCGAAACACTGGCCCGATATAAGGAACAGAACCTGCTGCTGGAAGCGCAGCGCCTGGAACAGCGAACCCATTTTGATCTGGAGATGATGGAAGAGATGGGCTACTGCCAGGGCATTGAAAATTATTCCCGCCATCTCACCGGCCGCAAGCCCGGGGAGCCGCCGCCGACCTTGATGGAGTATCTGCCGAAAGACGCGCTGGTGATTATTGACGAAAGCCACGCCACGCTGCCGCAGCTCGCGGGCATGTACCGGGGAGACCGGTCCCGCAAGGAAACGCTGGTGAAATACGGCTTCCGCCTGCCCTCTGCGCTCGACAACCGGCCGCTCACGTTTGAAGAATATGAGGCGCTGCCCAACCAGCGGATTTATATTTCGGCGACGCCGGCTCAGTATGAAATCACCAAAGCGCAGGGCGTCCGCGTGGAGCAGATCATTCGTCCGACAGGCTTAATGGACCCGGAAATCGAACTGAAGCCCGCGGCCGCGCAGGTGGACGATCTGCTCGGGGAAATCCGCATCCGCGCCGACAGAGGCGAAAGGGTTCTGGTGACGACGCTGACCAAGCGCATGGCGGAAAATCTGACGGACTATTACAGCGGCCTGGGCGTCCGCGTGCGCTACCTCCATTCCGACATTCATACGCTGGAGCGCGTCGGCATTATCCGGGATCTCCGGCTGGGAGAATTCGATGTGCTGGTGGGCGTGAACCTGCTGCGCGAGGGGCTGGACATCCCCGAAGTTTCTCTGGTGGCGATTCTGGATGCCGACAAGGAAGGGTTCCTGCGCTCCGAACGGTCGCTCATCCAGACCAGCGGCCGGGCCGCGCGCAATGTCGGCGGCAAGGTGATCATGTACGCCGACAAGATCACGCGATCCATTCAGGCCTGCCTTACCGAGACCCGCCGCCGCCGGGCCATTCAGCAAAAGTACAACGAAGAAAACAACATCACGCCCGAAACCATTAAAAAGTCGATCAGCAACATTCTGGGATCCATTTACGAAGCGGACTATGTTACGGTTGCCGTGGAGAAAAAGCCGGGGACGCTGCCCGTGAAGGAAGAAGACCTGCCGGCGTTAATCAGGAAACTCACGGCGGAAATGAAACAGGCGGCCAAAAACATGGAATTTGAGAAAGCCGCCGAACTGCGCGATGAAATCAAAGAGCTGAATCAAATCCTGCTGGAGATGGGCTAGCGGTTCCTACTCGAAGCTGATGACCGTAAACTGCTCCATCATGGCGTTTTCATACGCTTTGGGCGGCGGCAGGACATCCTGTCCGCCTTGCGCAATTTTCGTGTATTTTTTCAGAACGAACGGCAGCCCGCGGGAGAAAAAGAAATCCGGCGCGTCGCAGATCTGAAAGTGCAGGTGGGGCGCGTCGGAGTTGCCGGAATTCCCCAGCAGGGCGATTTCGTCTCCTTCTTTTACCCGATCTCCTGCTTTTACTCGGATCGAATGGGTGCGGCAGTGCGCGTAAAAGGCATAGCGGCCTTTCCCGATATCCAGGATGATGTAATTGCCGGCCAGATCAATGGCATCTTTGAAGGTTACGCTGTGGTCATTGCCGGAATTTTCCGGGAGGCCGTCGCGCATGGCCACGACCGTTCCGTCCGCCACGGCGTACAGAGGATCCCCATAGTTGAAGTAGGATTCGTTTTTGGCGGGATTCCCGTGAAAATATTCCTTCAGATTGTCGTCGAACTGCAAATTGTCAAACGCGAAGCGCTCGCCGGTTCCCCTTTTCCCAAGTGCAAAAAACATGGCGTTGAAATGATAGCCCATGGTGGACTGGTTGATAAACAGCCAGTTTTTGCCGCGGACCGGCGAAGCAATGACGATGGGCGTCATCGCCTGATCCGGCAGGAAGGTTGCTCCTTCCAGCGACAGGTCCCGATTCGTCCGGGAATTCCGGAAATGAAACCGGTGCGTCACGATCTTTGGAATGGTTCGCCCCAAAGGAACAGGAAGCTGCAAACTGACGTAATAATGATCTAGTTTGTCGGGCGGGTAATAGGGATTGACGGGCAGCGGGTCTTTGTAGATTTTGGGAAGTTCATTTTTGCCGATGGCAAACAGCGTCGCCCGGGTGTCGCCGTCAAGGATGTCGATCTGCTGCAAATCCAGACCTTCTTTCTCATATTCCCACATTCTCAATGTATAGCCGATCCGGATATATTGATCCGTGGGGTAGGGCATGTCCTGAGCAATGACGGTGAATCGGTCGTCGCGTGCTTCGGGGGCTGCGCCGTGGCATCCTGCAAGGCTGACGAACAACAACAGCCAAACACTAATCCTGATGAAATTTTTCATCCCGTTTTCTCCTTTCGGATCTTCAGACCGCGGGGCGGTCTTCAGGCAAGCATCGTTTTCATTTTGACGACACCGATCCGCTGCGTCTCCTCCTCGGAAAAGCTCAAAACATGCCTCAAAATATCCACGGGGCGGACGGAGCCGGTCTGCGCGTGCCGCACGGTCAGCGTCACGGTTTTTTCTTTGATGTTTAAGGACAGGGCTTCGACAAAAGGCCGGATATCCCGGGTGACGGTTTTGCCTTTGGATGATCTGGTGATGGGAAACGATTCGGCCGCCAGAAAATTTTCGATGCTTTGAAGAATGACGCCTAGTTTTTCCTCGTTCGTGTCCGCGGGAAGAATCAGCTCATAAACAAAGCCACGGAGAGTCTGCGCCAAGTCCCGGGCGGCAAAGGAAAGCGCCTGAAAGTCCGTGATGGCCATGCCGTCGGGCAGCGCCGCGTTGATTTCGCCTTTCAAGACCGACAAATTTTGCGGATACGCCAGGGCGGTGACGTCCAGGTATTCCTGACGGCTTTCCATGCCCACTGAGGTGGCCGTGGCGAAGGATATTTTGGGATGCGGGTGGTAGCCTGCC
>JAAZOZ010000359.1 GCA_012797505.1 Smithella sp.
CTGATCCTTCTCTTGTTCATCATCGGTCTGGAGCTCAATCCCGCCAAACTTCTTTCCTCCGGGAAAAAACTGATCTATGCCGGCGTCGGCCAGTTTGTCCTGTGCGTTCTGATCGGCCTGGGCTTCTTTGTTCTGCTGGGCTATCCCCTGGGGGGCGGACGCATTGAAGCGCTTTACCTGTCGCTGTTCTGCGCGCTTTCCAGCACGGCCATTGTCGTGAAGCTCCTGTATGACAAGTTCGAGCTGGACACGCTGCCCGGCCGGATCAGCCTGGGCATTCTCATTTTTCAGGATTTGTGGGCCATCCTCATTCTTGCGCTCCAGCCGAATTTCATGGACCCGAAGCTGCACCTGGTTGCCCTGGCGCTGGGCAAAGGCGTCCTGCTTTTGGCCGTCGGGTTTTTGCTCAGCCGGTTCGCGCTGCGCTGGATTTTCGCAAAAATCGCCAAAACTCCGGAAATGGTGGTTGCCACATCCATCGCCTGGTGCGCCTTTATGGCCGGACTGGGCTCCTGGATCGGCATGTCCATGGAAATGGGCGCCCTGATCGCCGGCGCGGCGATTGCTTCTTTCCCCTACGGCGTTCATGTCACCGCCAAGGTCCTGCCGCTGCGGGATTTCTTTCTGACGCTCTTTTTTCTTTCCATCGGCATGAAGATTCCGTTTCCCGACGCCGCCACACTGACCATGGCCGTTCTCATTGTCCTGTTCGTGATCGCTTCGCGTTTCCTGACCATCTACCCGATCCTGCAGCTGTCCGGAAGCGGGCGCCGCACCAGTTTCATCACCAGCCTGAACCTGGCCCAGATCAGCGAATTTTCCCTGGTTGTCGCGGCTCTGGGCGTCCAATACGGACATATCCAGCAATCACTGATGTCCCTCATCATTTACGCGATGGCCATCACCTCCGTGCTGTCCTCCTATTTCATCAAGGGCAACCACACGATCTATCTTGCCTTTGACCGGGTGCTGACCCGAATGGGATTTCCCTCCAAAGCCGCCAGGGAAACCGCGGAAGAAGGACAGGATCATTACCCTATCGTTCTTCTGGGCTATCATCGCGGCGCCCGGGCCATCGTTGAAAAGATCCAAGAGGATGCTCCCGATCTGTTGGAAAAAATACTCGTCATCGATTTCAATCTGGAAGTCCTCAAAGAGCTGGAAGACCGCCATGTCAAAGGGGTTTTCGGAGACATCAGCAGTATGGACACCCTGGACCACGCCCACGTGGCCGGCGCCGAAGTCATTTTATCCACGATTCCCGACATGCTGCTGAAAAACACGAGCAATCTGTCGCTGGTCAAAACGTGCCGGATGCTAGCGCCCAACGCCCTGATTGTAGTCACGGCCGACGCCGCCGAGCAGGCGGAAGAGCTGAAGAACAGCGGCGCGAATGAGGTTTTGCTTCCTTACTCGCTGATTGGCGAGGCCATCGCGGAAATGCTGATGAATTGGCAGCGCAAAGGCGCCTGAGTAGGGGCGAAATATTTCGTGGAAGTTGTTGACATCCGCATGGACTTGTAATATGTAGCTCGCTGAATTTTTTCCGGCGGCCTTCCTGCTTGCGCCGGGGAAAGAAGTTTTGAAAATAAAACATGTTCCCCAGTAGCTCAGTCGGTAGAGCGGCTGGCTGTTAACCAGCATGTCCGTGGTTCGAGTCCGCGCTGGGGAGCCAATAAATTCAGGGGGTTAGGTAATAAACACCTAATCCCCTTTTTTTGTCC
>JAAZOZ010000360.1 GCA_012797505.1 Smithella sp.
GGGCGCCGTTTTTTCATAGCTGTCCATGTCCCGAAAATGCGGAAGAAAAATATAGTCCACCTGCCGGTTGTAGATGTCCTGCACGGCGCCGTGCGCGATTTCCGCAGGAAAGCAGTAGCTGCTTTCCACGCGGGCCGCGCCCTCCGGCGGGATTTCCCGGGACAGGAGGGTCTCTACGCCCATCGTGTGGAAAAACCAGGAATAAAGCGGCCAGAGCGTGTAAATGGAGAAGCAGCGTGGAATGCCGACGATCACGTCTTTTTTGCGGGTAAGCGCGGCCGGATCGGGGGCGCATTCCCGAAATAGAATGTCGTTTCGTTTTTCGATGTAATCCGCCACGGAGGCTTCGTCGAACGCTTTTTTCTTTCGAAGGTTCGCGTATTTGTTGCAGCGTCCGCCGAACATGTATTTGTGGCCGTTGACGACGAGCACGCGGATCGGGCAGAAATTGTCGCAGGCCTTGCACGGAAATTCCTTTTCATAGACGATGTCCGTGGCCAGAATCGCGTCGATGTCATAGGCTTGCTTGGTCAGAATCCCTTCTTCAAATTTCTGCCGGGCCAGCAGGCCGACGCCGAAGCACCCCATCAGTTCGGGGTCGGGCGGCACCAGGATATCCTTGTCCAGGAGCATTGCAAACGCCAGGGGCACGGCCTTGTTTTTGGCGACGCCTCCCTGGAGAACAATGTTTTGGCCGATCGTCCGGTTGCCCACCACCCGGTTGAGGTAGTTCGACACGATGGAGGTGACAATGCCCGCCGTGATGTCCTCGCGGGAAGCGCCCTGCTGAATCGCGTTGCGGATGTCGGAATTGATGAACGCGGAGCAGTGCTCGCCGAATTTCAGCGGCGCGTCGGCCGCCAGCGCGATGTCGCCGATCATGGCCGCTTCGGGAATGTTCAAATCGCCCTGCGCCGATTCTTCCAGAAAGGACCCGGTGCCCGCGGAGCAGGCTTCGTTCATCGCGTAGTCGATCGGCACCTTGTTTTTCAGCGACACATACTTGGCGTCCTGGCCGCCGATTTCAAAGATCGTGTCGATGCCGTCGCGGTAGTAGGAAGTGCCGACGGCATGGGCGATGATTTCGTTGTACACGGCGGGCGTTTCCAGAAAAACGCCGAGAATCTCGCGCGAGGACCCGGTCGTGGACGCGAGCGTGATATGAATTTGTCCGTGGCCGATGTCTTCCCGAATCTGTTGTTGAATCTCTTTGAGACAGTTTTTGAGCGCGCGCACCGGGTCGCCGTGCGTCCGTCCGTAGAAGGACGCGGTGACTTCGCTGGTTTCGAAGTCAATGAGGCTGGCTTTCGTGGTGGTGGAACCGCCGTCCACGCCGAGGATATATTCGCGTCCGGCGACGACTTTTCCTTTTTGCGACGGCAGGTAGGTCACTCTGCCCTGCGCGCTTTTCAGGCTTTTAAACCGTTTAAACAAAACGGTGCTTTTTTTGAACAGGGCGTCCGGGGCCGGAAGCGGACTGCCTGCGGAAGCGGCCATCAGGGCCGCGCCGTAAGCCTCGAACCAGGGCGCCTGTTCGGGGACGATAAATTCGATGTGCGGCATGCGCTCCCGGATGAAGCGCAGCATGTACGGGTTTTGGGTCACCCCGCCTGTCAGCAGAACTTTCCCTTTTTCAATTTTGGCCCGCTTCAGGAAATCGACAACCTTGACGGCCATGACATCGCTTAAGGAAAGGGCAATATCTCCTGTTTTGGCTTCGCCCTTGTTCAGGCGGTGCGTGCAGTCGCTTTTCATGAAGACCGAACAGCGCGAGGAAAGCTTCAGGACGCGGCAGTCGTCCGGAATGCGGTGGATGTCCTCGAGCGTCATGTTCATCCGGGCCAGTTGCTGCTTGAAGAATTCGCCGGTGCCCGAAGCGCATTTGTTGCCGGAAAAGCTGGTAATGATTTTGTTTTGTGAATCGATCGTATAGACCACCAGATCTTCGCCGCCCA
>JAAZOZ010000361.1 GCA_012797505.1 Smithella sp.
ATCATATAAACGCCGGGGCATCGCGGAGCGGAAGTCATCTTTTCTTTTAAGGCGGTATTCTCGTCCATCAATACTTCCAACCATTACTCATGGTTCGACAGGCTCACCACTCGACAGGCTCACCACTCGACAGGCTCACCATGACACAACTTTTTGTCACCCTGAGCCGGCCGAAGGGCGACAGGGCCTGCCCTGCGTTTATCGAAGGGCCCACCAAGACAATTGCCCTATCAGCGGGGCTAAAGCCCCGCACTACACTGCCCATCGCCCATGCCCCGTAGGGAACGGTTTAAAACCGTTCCCTACATTTCTTTTCCCTATTGCCCATCAATCATTACGCATGACCCTTTATATTCTTCCCATACGCTTCTCAGGACGTCCGGCCGGTTTGTAAAAATCCCGTCAATCCCGAGGTCCAGCAACCGCCGCATATTTTTTTCGTCATTGACTGTGTAGATATGCACGGGAATGCCGTGAAGTTTCAAATCGGGAAGCCACTTTTCGCCGAGCTCGCGGAGCGAACAGTTGAAGGCGTCGGCGCCAAGGCATTGAACAATCTCCGAGGGCAGGCGCAAGCCGTGCTGCTTCTTTTCATAGAGCACGGCCACGGGCGTCAGCGCATCGATCTGTTTGAAATGCAAAATGGCGCGGGAATCAAAGCTGGAATACACAACGTGCTCCCGCATGCCGGTTTCATCGACAATTTTGAGGCATCGCTCCTCGATCCCGCCGGAAACGGCATCCGTTACCGCCTCCGTTTTCACCTCGATGTTGACGGCAATTCTGTCCTTGCAGAGCGCCAGAACTTCCGTAAGCGCCGGAATGCGCTCCCCCGTAAATTTTTTGTGAAACCAGCCGCCGGCATCGAGTTTTCGCAACCGGATGAACGGGTAATCGGCGATCCTTCCCCGGCCGTCCGTGCAGCGCGAGATGTTTTCATCATGAAAGACCACCACTTCCCCATCCGCCGTAAGCTGGACATCCAGCTCCACCATATCGGCCCTCATGTCGATCGCTGCCCTGAAGGCGGGCATGGTATTTTCCGGATAATAGGCCGACGCCCCGCGATGGGCAATAACGGCAAACGCGGCTCTTCCCCTCGCTTCCCGGGATGCCCGGTTGCTTTGCCGGTCTTCAGGATAGATCAATGCATGATAGGGTATGGCCATAGGCAGCCCCGCTTTGCTTTTCGGTGTCCGGTTTTTTAACATATTTGCCTGCAGAGTTCTTCAACTATTTTATCGTTTACAAAAAACGGGGAAAAAGGTACGTACCGCATCAGGATATCGATAGGTTTTCATTTCTGACGGACAGGGAGGAAAATATGAAAGTACTTGGCATCATGGGAAGTCCACGTGTCGGAGGGAACAGCGATGTTCTCCTCGGCCAGGCCCTGGAAGGCGCCAAAGCAGCCGGAGCCGATGTGAAAAAAATCATCCTGGCCCGGAAAGAGATTGCCGGATGCAGAGACTGCAAGAAGTGCAACAAAACGGGAATCTGCGCCCTGAAGGATGATATGGCCGAAATTCAGGAGCAAATTCTGGAAGCCGGCGCCGTCATCCACAGCGTTCCCGTTTATTTCTGGACGATGACCTCGCAGATGAAAGCCTACCTGGAACGCTGGTGCGTCTTTTTCGACGCGGAATGGAAATGGCAGAAAGCCTACTATCCCAAAATGAAGGGCAAGCGCATCGGCCTCATCACGGTCTGCGGAGATCCGGATCCGCACACAGCCGACCCCATCGTCCACAGTTTCCGAATGACCGCGGAAATGACCAGACTGAACTGGCTGGGCTGCGTGATGGCTTCCGCTACCGACAAGGGGGAAATCGCCGGCAACGAGGCCGCCCTCTCGGAGGCGTTTGATCTGGGGAAAAAAGCCGCAGCGCCGGTGTCATGATTTTTTAAATCCGGAAGATTGCGCGCCGGCTGCGAAGAGCTTCCACGGCGGGTCAAAAGAATTTGGCGACCAGATCGGTGGAAGATTGACGTCCGATTTTGTCGAAATGGTTTGTGAGGAATTCCCCGGCCTTTTCCCGGCCGATATTAAACAGGTATTGCAGAAATTCCATATCCAGATTCATTTTGCTCGACGCGGAGAGCTTCGCCATGACTTCCTCGGCGTCGATGGTGTGGATAAACGTGTGCTTGTGCTTGGACGAATCCAGCTCGCCTTTTTCGATTAAAGACGTAATAAAATAAATAGCCCGCATTTCCCGCATCAGGCTGGAATTGAAGCTGAGCGTGTTGATCCGGTCGAAGATCTCGTTAGTGGTGCGGGGAACTTCGGGGATGTTGATCGGGTTGATCTGGACGATCAGGACGTCGCGGCAGTCGGTGTCATAGATCACGGGGAAAATCGGCGGATTCCCCATATAGCCGCCGTCCCAGTAGTACTGGCCTTCGATTTCAGGCGCCTGCGTCAGGTAAGGCAGGCAGGCGGAGGCCATAATCATGTCCGGCGTGATTTCGCGATTTTCAAAAACCTTCAGGCGGCCGGTCAGCACATTGGTGGCGCAGATAAAAAGCCTGATGCTGCGCGACTTCTGCAGCACGGAAAAATCGATCAGCTCTTCGAGCATCTCTTTGAGCGCGTTCTTGTTGTTGGGGTTCCACTGGTAGGGGGAAAACATGCGCGAAAGAACATCGAACATCTGCCAGTATGGAGAAAATTCAATCGACCCTCGACTGCCCAGGAGCTTGTCGAAGACGGTCGGCTGAAACGGCGAGCACTGGCTGTTTTTCGAATTTGTGATCCAGAAATGGTTGAGCAGCTCCTGCGCTTTTTTGCGGCCGCCGGACGCCAGGCCATAGGCCAAAATGGTCGCGTTTACGGCGCCTGCGCTTGTTCCGACAATCCCTTCAATATCCAGACGCTCTTCATCCAGCAATCGGTCCAGAACCCCCCAGGTAAAGGCGCCGTGGGCGCCGCCGCCCTGCAGGGCTAAATTCAGTTTTTTCTTTTTGGAGCGAACCGGCATGCCCGCTGGCGATTTCTTCATAGAGTTTTACCTTTGATGGATGCTCCTGTGGAAGAGACACTGTGCAAAAAACCAACCCCCGCTTCCGTTGCAACAGACGGAGAGCTTTGAAAAATGTCATTTCGAGGAGCGTGAGCGACGAGAAATCTTAAAGATGGCCGTTTGTTCAAGATTTCTCCCTTCG
>JAAZOZ010000362.1 GCA_012797505.1 Smithella sp.
ATTTGCGCTGGGCAGCAAAGAACTGATTGATGGAATTATCCGGGTTAAAGATTCAGTCAATTCCTACACCGTTGACCGTCTGGCCCAGGCAGGCGCCCGGGAAGCCATCCGGGACGACGCGTATTTTCAGGAAACCAAATCAAAGATCATCCGCACCCGTGACCGGGTATCGTCCCGGCTGGGAAATTTCGGCTTCCGGGTTCTTCCGTCGCAGGCCAACTTTCTGTTTGTCAGCCACCCGCAAACCCCCGCACGGGTTCTCTTCCAAAAGTTGAGGGAGCAGGGGATTCTCGTGCGCTTTTTCGACAGGCCCGGAATCGATAATTTCCTCCGGGTGAGCATCGGAACGGACGGGGAAATGGACCTCTTTCTCGAGGCCGTCGCCCGGATCTGCGAAAAGCCCGCCCAATGATTTCGCCGGGCGCCGGTTCGATTTCAAGAAAGGAGAAAAGCAATGTCTCTGACGATCCGCATGGAAACCAAAAGGCCCGGGTTCTGGTTTGTTTCGCTCATCGGACGGCTTGACCAGACGACCGCCGAAGAATGCGACGCAAAAGTCTCCTCGCTTCTGAACCCCGAGACCAGGGCAGTCGTTTTCGACATGACCGGCCTGAATTATATCAGCAGCATGGGGTTGCGCATCATTTTGAAAACGAGGCGGTTTATGTCCGGCCAGGGCGGCGCCGTTTACATGATGAATGTGCAGCCGCAAATCGAGAAGGTGTTTGAGATTGCCAACCTGCTGCAGGGAATGAGGCTGTTTGCCGACACAAAGGAAGCCGACGAGTATTTTGACGCCATCCAGAAAAGCGTTTTGGAATCCTCAACGTGAAGCCACAAACGCCTCTTTTCGCGAGCTTGCCCCGCATCGCGCCGGGGATATTTTTCCGGTGCGCTTACTTTGACGTCATGACAAAGACGCCGTCCCATTCGCCGGACGGCGGATTTTTTTTCATATATTCGCACCGGTCGATATACATTTGAGAAAGCTGATCGCCGCCGTTTATGGACAATCCGCGCCGGAACGCCTCCATCGCCCTGTCCCATTGCCCCTTCTGATAGCAGTCCAGACCGTGCGAAAAATGATGGATGACGTCCATGAGGCCGGGATACGTTTCTTCGGTGTGGTAATCGAGCACTTCGTAGATGTTCACGGGCTCTGTCTTTCCCTTGACCACCACCCGGTCCACCTTCCGCATGCGGTACGTGCCCTTCAGTTTGCGGTGCGTGTTTTCGCTGATCAGGATGGACGCGTGATACTGTTTGCAGGCGGATTCCAGACGCGAGGCCAGATTCACGCCGTCGCCGATGACCGTATAATCCGTGCGTTTCGGTGAACCGATGTTTCCGGAGACGATGGTGTCCGTGTTCAGGCCGATCCCGATCCGGACCGGCTTTTTGCCCTGTTCGGCGCGCTTTTGGTTCCATTCCCGGAGGCTGGTGATCATAGAGATGGCTGCCCGCACGGCGCGGTCTTCGTCATCGTCATGGGCGAAAGGAATGCCGAAAGCCGCCATGATGGCGTCTCCGATGAATTTATCCAGGATGCCGCCCTGTTTCTGAATGCAGTCCACCATCAGCGTAAAGTACTCGTTGAGCAGGGCGACGGTGCCCTGGGCTCCCAGCTCCTCCGTCAGCGTAGTAAAGCCGCGGATGTCGGAAAACAGGATCGTGGCCGTCAGGCTTTTGCCTCCCATGAAATCATCCGTGCAGTCCATGATCTGATCGGTGAGCGCCGGATCGATATACCGGGACATGGTGGACTTCATGCGCTTCTCGCTCGAGATGTCCTCGATGACGATCATCGTGCCCAGCTTCTTTTTCTCCACGCTGAGGAGGGGAAGAACCGTCAGATTGACGGACAGACGGTTGTTTCCGAATTCCAGGTCTGCGTCCATAATGACGTCCTGCGTCTGCGTTTTCTCCACCTTGTCGATCTTTTCCAGCACCCAGGCATTGACGCCGGCAAAGAATTCCTCCACCCTGCGATTCAGAATCTCCGGTGCGGCGACTTTCAGAATTCGAAGGCCCGCCGCGTTGCAGGTGATGATTTTCCCGTCTTCGCCAAGCGTGATCACGCCGTTGGACATGCTTTCCAGCATACCCTCGTTGTAGTTCTTCATGTTCTGGACATCATCGAAGAGTTTGGCATTTTCCAGGGCGATGGCGACCTGCGCGGTGAAGGCCTTGAGGCGCATTTCATCTTCCTTGGTGAACGGTCCACCCCGCTTGTTCAGGACCTGCGTGACGCCGATGATTTTCCCCGCCTTGTTGGTCACCGGCGTACAGAGAATAGAGCGGGTAAAAAAGCCGGTCTGTTTGTCAAACGAGGGATTGAAGCGCAAATCGGCGTAGGCGTGGGGGATATTGATGGTTTCCCCCGTCCGGAATACCGCCCCCGCGATGCCGACGCTGTTGGGGAAGCGGATTTCGGTTGTCCCGAGTCCCTCGCCCAGCCTGGAGTACAGCTCGTTGGTTTTTTCATCATTCAGAAAAAGGGTGGAGCGTTCGGCGTCCAGCATCCGCATGGCTTCCGACATGACCTTGCGCAGGAGTGTGCCCAGGTTGATTTCGGAGGTCGCTTCGGCCACCACGTCAAAAAACGCCATTTCCTTCGAGCGGAATTTGTTCATCCGCTCCGTAAAGATGGTGCTTTGCAGCGCGATGGCGGCCTGCGTGGCGATCGCTTCGAGAAGCATTACATCTTCTTCCGTGAAAGCCCCTTCCTTTTTGTTCAGGACCTGGGTGACGCCGATGATTTCGTTTTTGGCTGCCTTGATTGGAACGCAGAGAATTGATTTGGTGACATAGCCTGTTTTTTCATCCACGGATTTGTTGAAGCGCTCGTCGCTGTATGCGTCCGGAATGATCAGGCTCTTTCCTGTCTGGAAAACCGCGCCCGCGATGCCGCTGGTGTTGAGCAGCCGGATTTCCCGGTGGAAATTTCCCTGCGCCACCCGGGAGTATAATTCGCCGGTTTCCGCATCGTTGAGAAAAATCGTTCCCCGGTCCGCGCCCAGTTCGGTCGTGGTGATTTTCATCAATTCGTCCAGGATGTCGTTCAAGGTTTCCAGCGCCGCCACTTTTCGCGGAACGTCCAGCAGCGTTTGCAGCTTCTTTGCGTTCAGGTGCTTTACCATTGATTTATTCCGGGAGTTATTCATCGGTTCCGGCCTTTGTGGTTGACGAATGATTAAAGGACTCCAGACGGTCCCTCAAAACCTGGATGGTCTGGTGAAGCTGCTTCACTTCATCCTCATGCGTTTTGGTGATCGCTTCCATGTCCCGTTGGTGCGTGATTTCCCGGCGCTCCAGCTCGTTGCGCAGGGTCGCGATCGTGTTCGTTAACTGCTTTTCCCTGTTGCCTGCAGCGGCCATGTTTTCCTGGGCCGCGCAATCCTTTTCATAGCAGGTGTTTTCCAACTGATCCCGCATGGCGGCAACGGCGGCGCGAAGCTGGGTGATCTCATCCTGGACCGCGTGGAGGGTTTTCTGCACAGCCTCCTCCCGGGCTGCTTCCAATTTTTCCATCTGCTCGCGCAGCGCGGCGATGCTTTGTTTCAGGTGCAGATTTTCTTTCTGCAGCGATAGTTCGTTCGTTTTCGGTTCCGTTCCCATAGACCTCAATGCGGCGCGTTGCGTATTTAGCGTTGGCGCGCATTATAGGGCCAATTTCTGCGTAATTTCAACTGAAATAAATCAGGGGAACGGCCACCCGGTGTTTTCTTGACAGCGAAGAGGGGAGTCTCTATAATGCCGCCATCAAAAGCAGGATTTTCCATTATTGCAGGAGGTTGCCATGCAGGGTCATATCATTACCACCGGGATTACATTCGGCACGGCGCTGGCCATCACCATCAGTTACAGCTACAATCATTCGGTGCTGTGGGCAATTTTCCATGGGATTCTCTCGTGGGTTTACGTGATTTACCACGTTCTTTTCCATTGATGCGGCCGGGCGCCAACCGGCATGACCAGCCCCGCCGAACAGAAGATAAGGATCGAGGCCTTTTGTCTTTTACCCCGGATGCTGGATTTCGATTTCGCAGCCGGGATACTCACTTCCTCATTAAAAATGCGGTGAAGATATTCTTGACATCCATGACCGCGTTTTCTATGCTTCCCCCGCAAAAATGCATCAGAAGGAAGAAAAAATGCCTATTACAGAAATTCTTACCCGAAACGCCGCCCTGTACGGCGAAGAAATAAGCCTGGTGGAGATCAATCCCCAAATCAAAGAAGTCAAGGCAAGCTGGAAGGATTATGAGCTGGTCGAAACCAATCCGGAAAATCGCTATCGGCGGGAGATGACCTGGCGCGAGTTTGACGACAAGGCCAACCGCCTGGCCAACTTTCTCTTGCAACGAGGCCTGGAAAAGGGGTGCAAGGTCGGAATATTACTGATGAACTGCCTGGAATGGCTGCCGGTCTATTTCGGTGTTCTCAAGACGGGCGCCATTGCCGTGCCGCTCAACTACCGCTATACGGAAGATGAAATCAAATACTGCCTGGAGTTGGCCGAGTGTGACGTTTTGATCTTCGGGCCGGAATTTACCCAGCGGATCGAGGCGATCCGCGAACAGATGCCGAATGTAAAACTCCGTCTGTTTGTGGGGCAGGACTGCCCTTCATTTGCCGAAAGCTATTACGCGCTCACCGCCTGCTGCTCCTCCGTGGCGCCCGGAATTCCGCTTTCCGACACGGACGACGCAGCCATCTATTTTTCATCCGGCACCACCGGTTTTCCCAAGGCGATCCTTCATGACCACCGCAGCCTGATGATGGCCTGTGAAGTGGAGATGAACCATCACAGGCAGACGCGCGAAGATAATTTCCTGTGCATCCCGCCGCTGTATCACACCGGCGCGAAGATGCACTGGTTCGGGAGCTTCCTGGCCGGAAGCCGCGCGGTTTTGCTGCGCGGCGTCAAGCCGGAGTGGATCTTCCGGGCGGTGTCCGAGGAGCGGATCACGATTGTCTGGCTTCTGGTGCCGTGGGCGCAGGACATTCTGGACGCCATCGAGCGGGGAGACATTAAGCCGAAAGATTATCAGCTCGACCAATGGCGGCTGATGCACATCGGCGCGCAGCCGGTGCCGCCCAGCCTGGTCAAACGCTGGAAAGAACATTTTCCAAACCACGACTACGACACCAACTACGGCCTGTCGGAATCCATCGGTCCGGGCTGCGTTCATCTGGGCATGGAAAACATCCACAAAGTCGGCGCGATCGGAAAGGCCGGCTACCGGTGGGAAATCCGGATTGTGGATGAAAACGGCAACCCCGTGAAGCAGGGCGAGGTGGGCGAGCTTTGCGTCAAAGGGGACGGCGTGATGAAGTGTTACTACAACAACCCCGAAGCCACGGCCGAAATCCTGAAAGACGGCTGGCTGTTCACAGGCGACATGGCGAAGATGGATGAAGACGGCTTTGTCTATCTGGTGGACCGCAAGAAGGACGTTATCATTACGGGCGGTGAAAACATCTATCCGGTGCAGATCGAAGACTTTTTGCGCACGCATGAAGCGATCAAGGATGCGGCGGTGATCGGGCTGCCCGACCATCGGCTGGGTGAAATCGTCGCGGCGGTCATCGAGCTGAAGCCGGGCTTTTCCAGCACGGAAGCCGAAATGGGAAAGTTTTGCGAGGCGCTGCCGCGCTACAAACGTCCGCGCAAAATCTTTTTTGAACAGGTGCCCCGCAATCCCACCGGAAAGATTGAAAAGCCGAAACTCCGCGAGAAGTACTTCTCCGGCAGTCTGGTCGAAGCGGAGACGGAGGGTTGATCCATTGAATCCCGCTGAAGCGGGACGAGCGTTCATTCTCCGCAGCTTGCTGCGATATAAATGATGTTCATTTCATATCTCGACAGCTTGCTGCGAGATGGTTGATTTGACAGGAACTTCCTTTTTGCGAGGAGTCTATGGGAGGCAGGATGGCCGGATGGATTCGTAACGCCAGGTTAGGAATGTTTCTCAATCTTTGCATCGGCGGCTTCTTTATTCTTGCCGCCGTCGTTGTGGTTGTCAGCGTTAACTACAACATGCGCGAGCAGGCGCTTGTCGAAGCGCAGTCGAAAGCCCGCATTATCCTGGATCGTAATCTTGCCACCCATACCTACTTCTCCCGGATTATGAAACCCAGTATTTTTGCCTGGAGCGAACCGTTCCGCTCGAAAGACTACTTCGACCATACGTGGATGTCCTCCACCTATGCGCTCCGCGAGATCGAAAAGTTTTTCAAGGCTTTAAACCCTTCCGGATATTCCTTTAAAGATTCGGCCGTTGACGCCAGAAGTCCGGAGAACGAGGCGGATGAATATGAAAAGGTTTTCTTTGAAAATATCAAAGCCGGCCGGCAGCCGGAAACGGAGTCCAAAGTCCGCAACATCGGCGGGAAGCCTTATCTGGTTGTCTTGAGAAAAGGCGAGGTGATGGAGGCATCCTGTCTGAGATGCCATAGTCGTCCCGAAAACGCTCCGAAAGGATTGACGGATTACTACGGATCGGAGAGAAGCTTTAACCGTCGGGAAGGAGAATTGGCCAGTATTGTTTCACTGCGCATCCCGCTGGCGGAAGCCTATGCGGCGGCCAATATGTTTTCCTTGAAGCTTTCCGCCATCCTGCTGGTTGTTCTGCTCTGTCTGTTTGGCATTCAGTTTTGGCTCTACAGACGCTACCTCCTGGCGCCTCTTGAGATTATTCGTGAAAAGGCAAATAAAATCGCGACACAAGAGGGGCATTTGGGCGAAGAACTTCCTCAGCCTTTTGGAAGAGAAATCGGCGAACTCACCGCTACGTTCAACGAGATGTCGGTGAAACTTCGTCATGACCGGGACCATCTGGAAGAACTTGTCCAAAAACGAACTGAATCTCTGCGGGAAAGCGAGAAGCGCTATCATTCCCTTTTTGAAAATATGCTCGAAGGGTTTGCCTACTGCCGGATGATCTATGACGACAATGGACGTCCGGCGGACTTTATCTATCTGGATGTCAACTCGGGATTCGAGCGTTTAACGGGGCTCACGGATGTGACGGGGAAGAAAGTCACCGAGGCGATTCCGGGCGTTAAAGAGTTGACCCCGGAGTTGTTCGAGATATACGGCCGGGTCGCGTTGACCGGCAATCCTGAAAAATTTGAAATCGATTTCAAGCCACTGGGGAAACAGTTGTCCATTTCGGTTTACAGCCCCGAAAAGGGTTACTTTGTCGCTGTTTTTGATGATGTTACCGAACGCAAGCTCTATGAAGATAAATTGAAACATTTTGCCGTTCATGATCAGCTTACCGGACTTTTAAACAGACGCGGTCTGGAGGAAAATCTCAGCCGGACCATTGCGAAAGCGAAGCGCGGAGGGGTCAGCTCGCTTCTCTATACGGACCTTGACAACTTCAAGGATGTCAACGACACCATCGGCCACAGCGCGGGCGATGAAGTTCTGATGATTCTGGCTGATCTCCTCAAGGCGGCGTTGCGGACGGAGGATATCGTCTTTCGGCTTGGGGGAGACGAGTTTGCCGTTTTGCTCGACGGCATCGACGGCGGGGATGCCCTGCTGGCCGCGGAGCGTCTGCGCGCAGCCGTTGAGGCGCATCGCTTTGAGTTGGAGGGCCGGGTGTTCCCTTTGAGTCTGAGCATCGGCCTCGTCAAAATTGATGGAACCCTGGCGCTGGGAGAGCTTTTGTCTCAAGCAGACACAGCCATGTACAGGGCAAAGGCGCAGGGCAAAAACCGGGTGGTGGCGACATAGCCCGCCGGAATAGTTGCCAGTATGTCTTCCGAATTTTTCTCCTCGATGAAGGGGTGCGGGGGTTTCCCCCCGCGCTTAGGAATCACTATGATGGAGTTGGGATACTTCCCTCTGCTGCTATCGGCTTAACTTCGATCCAGCAATCCGATTCAAGCTTACACCTGACTCCGCTGCCTGGATGGCAAGATTTCTGTGCACTTCAGGAGGGACACGCACCATAAATTTGCCGCTGTATCTCTTGCCAGAAATCGGTGCAGGTATCTCTTCACCAGCATCACTCATGTCTTTAATCACATCATCGACCACCTCTCGTATACCCTTTAGCGCCGATTCGGGTGTTTTGCTAAGCCAGCTCAAGCTGGGAAATTCGGCACATAAACCAACATATTCCTGGTCATCTTCTGACCAGATCACACGGTAAGCATAACGATCATTTTTCAATGGCATTTTCAACCTCCAATTTCTCAATAGCCAACAATACCTGCTTTACCTGGTATGATTTGGCTTTCCCTTTATTGTTTTGAATATTGATCCGCGGATCTCTTTTCCACGGTGTCTTATAAACATGATGACTGCCGTCTTTCTGTCGTGCCTGGCCAAAATAAGAGATACAGACCTTGCTTAAATCGGCAAATCGGACATTCGCGGGATTATTTTTCATCTTTGCAAGAATATCTTCGATGCTGGCCATGCGTCATATAGTATCAATATTGATATTTATGTCAATCTTTTTTTCGTTGGCCAGAAAATCCATTAGAGGGCCTCCGCCGAAAGCGGATAGAGGAATTCCTCGCGCATGCAATCGTGTGTATAGGCAAAAACGGCCAGCAGAATTTCTTTTGTCAAATTGGGATAATTTTCGAGGATTTGATTTTCCGTCCATCCTTGCGCATAGAGTCCGAGAATAAACTCAACCGAGAGCCGGGTGCCCTTTACGACCGGTTTACCCAAAAGGACATCCGGATCTGAATGTATAAAGTTTCCCCATTCAATCTTTTTCATACTATATCCTCCTTGCACATTGTAGCGCTCAAATGCTTGGATACATCCGGCGCAACTTCTATCACAAATAAATAATAATATCAAATAAATATGTTATCGTTTCCGTCGTAGTCGGCTTCCGTGTTTTTGTAGGGCGGGTTCTCCGATCACGCCGTTTTTAATTTTCCTGTTGGTTTCGGACTGCTCGGGGAGCAGTCCCTCCATTTCTAATGCGTTTGGGTTTTTTCGGCGCAAAGAGGCTGGTGTATTTCTGGTAGAGTTCAAAGAGGAAGGCGACGCGTTCGGCTTCGGTTTTAAGATTGGTTTTGCCGTAGGCGGCATCAACGGTGCGGTCGAGGGTTTGATGGGTTTTAAGAAGC
>JAAZOZ010000053.1 GCA_012797505.1 Smithella sp.
CATGGCGAAAATACTGGTTCTGGATGATGATCAGGGGATGAGAGAGTTCATGGAAATCATGCTGGCCAAAGAAGGGTATGACGTCACCTGTACGGGCAAACCCGAGAAGGCGATCAGCCTGTGCCGCAAAACCGCTTATGATCTGGTGATTACGGATCTGAAAATGCCCAAAATCGACGGCATCGAATTTTTGAAAACCATCAAGGAACACCGGCCGGAAACCGTGGTCATCCTGATTACCGCCTATGCTTCCGGCGAGACGGCCGTCAATGCCATGAAAGAAGGCGCGTATGATTACGTGGAAAAAAGCGGCAACATCGACGAATTGAAGCAGGTTGTCCGACAGGCCCTGTTAAAGCAGGGATCGCTGAGCGAGGGACAGACGTTGAAAGAAAATCCGGCGGCCCAGACTTCGTTTTGCGGCATGATCGGGACCAGCCGGGAGATGGCCAAGGTCTTCGCGACCATTCGCAAGGTGGCCGATACCCCGGCCAATATTCTGATTCTGGGGGAAAGCGGGACGGGCAAGGAGCTGGTCGCCCGCGCCATTCACGAAAATTCGTCCCGCGCCTCGATGCCGTTCATGGCCATCAACAGCGGCGGAATTCCGGAAAACCTGCTGGAAAGCGAGCTGTTCGGCTATATGAAGGGTTCCTTTACCGGCGCCTACGGCGACCGGGCGGGCCTGTTTGAACTGGCCCGGGGCGGAACGGTTTTTCTCGATGAGATCGGAGAGCTTCCGCCCGTCCTGCAGGTGAAGCTTTTGAGGGTGGTGCAGCAGAAGACCTTTCGCCGCATCGGGGGAGAAAAGGATATTACGGTGGACGTGCGCATCATCTCCGCCACCAATCAGAACCTGAAGGAAAAAGTCGCCAGGGGGGCTTTCCGCGAAGATTTGTATTTTCGCCTCAATGTCATTCCGATTCACATGCCGCCGCTTCGGGAGCGAAAAGAAGATATTCCGCTTTTGACCCGGCATTTCATCGAAAAATACGCGCGCGAATTCGGCAAGGAAGTGCGGACGATTTCTTCCTACGCCATGGAGCTGTTGATGGAATATCCGTTTCCCGGAAATATCCGCGAACTGGAAAACATCATCGAACGGGGCGTGGCGATGGAGACTTCCAACATCATTCTGCCTGAAAATCTGGCGCTGGCGGCGGACGCGGACACGCCGGGAGGGCCGACCGAGCTGCCCCTTCCCGATACGGGCATCGATCTGAACGCGGAGATGAACCGCATCGAGAAAAGAGCCATCGAAAAGGCGCTGCGGAAGACCAAGGGCATCAAAACCAAAGCGGCGGAGCTGCTGGGCGTTACCGGCGATTCCCTGAAATACCGGATCGAAAAGCTGGGCATTGAGTAGCCCGGGAAGGTGAAAAAACATGATAGCGAGATTAATTGAAGTGCGAGAAACAAAAAACAGAGGCAGAGGAGTTTTTGCGAAAGAATTCATCCCCAAAGGCACGATTATCTGTTTTGAATGCCGTCAGTGCCGTGTGCTGACCGCCGATGAACTGGGCTTTTATCAGATGAGCGAAAAAGAGAAGATGGCTCTTTTGGACTGGGCGTACCGGAAGGAAGACGGGACG
Organism: Smithella sp.; assembly: GCA_012797505.1. GTDB lineage: Bacteria > Desulfobacterota > Syntrophia > Syntrophales > Smithellaceae > UBA8904. The sequence goes on from JAAZOZ010000053.1 coordinate 1,593, forward strand.
TTTGTCGCCCCTTGCGATGAGACGAGGTACCTCAACCATTCGTGTAATGCCAATATCCTCGGTACCGACTACGGGTTTGATATCGTGGTTGAAAATATCCGGAAAGGCGAAGAGGCGACTTACGATTACCGCGATTTTTACGATGAGGTAAAGATGCCCTGCTATTGCGGCGAGAAAAATTGCTGTAAGGTGGTTGATTTCAAGCACCCGATTTCAGAGGAGCTGAGACATTTCTGGGCGGTGAAAGTTAATGCCGCATTGAAATTGGTGAATCAAGTCAGCCAGCCGCTTAAAGAGGAGCTGAAGAAAAAATCTATCTTCCTGCCGCTTCATCCGTGAGCCGGCAGCAACAGTTTCTAAGTGTGGGACAGAGGGCAGAGTGGCTGTAAGCCGAAAGGTTGAAGAGAGGAAGCCCCGTCAACGTTGCGACCAAGGGCATCAAAACCAAAGCGGCGGAGCTGCTGGGTGTTACCGGAGATTCCCTGAAATACCGGATCGAACAGCTGGGCATGGAGCAGAAAAAGAGCGCTTTTTGATCAACCGCTGTTTTTCCGGCGGTTGAGCTCCGCGGAATAAGCGGCGATCAGGTCGTCGTGGCGAAGCACGCCCAACACAATATTGCCGTCGTCGGGGCGAGACCGGCATCAAAGGGGCCATCAGTCCGCAGCCCTGCGTCATCTCCCGGCACATGAGCATCAGGCCGATGCCGAGCTTACTCACTGACCGGGAGGTCCATTTCCTTCACGGCCAGCTCCTGGTATGCGTGGGTGAATTTGTGGCAGAAGGCGTCCCAGCGACGGCAGATATCGATCGTGGCCTCATCCATCCCAAACAGGTGCGGATGCGCAACCAGCGCTTGAATTTCTTCCGCCATCTCCCGAACCTGCGCCGGGTCCAGTCCCTGCAGAATTTCAGCGACGAATTCCTCCGGCTTGTACCAGCCGGCCGCCTTTTGCAGGTCGCGGTGGATCTGCGTTAAAAGAACATTGCGGGGACCTTCCCACAGTTCATTGATGGCCGAATCGCGGTACAGGCGGGGCAGCGAGGAGAAATCCTCCATCACACCGTGGCCGCCGAAAAGCGACATGGCTTCGCGGATGACGTCGGTGCAGTCCCAGGAGGCGGCAATCTTCTGCAGCATGATCAGTTCGCGAACATTGAAGCGGTTTCGTCGGGCATGCAGCGGTTCGTCGCCGCCCTGGCTGCCCTTCAGGCCGCCTTCCAGTTTCAGGAAATCTCGGTAGAGTTTGAAAGCGCCGGCGGTGGTCCGGCGGGTGGTTTGCCGGATTCTGTCGAGCTGGACGGTGACCAGAGGAAATTGATTCAGCCGAAGGCCGAACGCGTCGCGGAATGAAACATATTTTTCCGCTTCCCGCACGGCCCGCGTCATGTACGCCGCGGCGGAAAGCCCCACCGTCAGACGCGAATAGGTGAGCACAATGCCGACCACGTTGGCCACGCCCTTGTCCAGGGGGCCCACCGGATAGGCGATCGCGCCCTGGAAGGTGAGTTCGGCCGTCGTCAGTTCGCTGGTGCCCATCTTCCACTTGATCCGGTCGATGGTGCAGCCGTTGCGGATTTCCTTTTCCTTGTTTCCCGGCAGCCAGGACGGCACGACAAACAGCCCCACCTTTTCGGAACCGACAGGCTTGGCCGTCACGACGGCGTAATCCGCGTGCGTGGCCGAGCAGAAAAATTTTGTCCCGTAGAGTTTCCAGATACCGTTTTCGTTGACGGCTTCCAGAACATTGGACGGCACGTCCGATCCGCCCTGGATTTCGGAGAGGTACTGGGCGCCGATGGCAAAATAGCCGTCGATGCCTTCCTTGCAGTGGCGGAGGATTTCCTTCGTTTCCGGCGAATCGGCGTATTTGGCGAGCAGTTCGACCAGGCCTTCCGTGCAGGTGACGGGGCAGCCGATGCAGGCTTCCCCGTTCTGATAAATGATGAACATCTTGATCAGCTTGACCCAGGGAGAGGTTTTGTCCGCAAAAAATGCCTCCGAAAAAATCTCTCTTTCCATGATTTCCGTGTCATGGGGCCGAACAATGCGGTCAATGCGGTTGTGGTGCCCGTCGTAATGGAGCATATAGGGGCGCTCCTCCGGACGGGCGATCCGCTCGGACATGTCCCGCCAGCGAAACGATGCTTTCCGGGAGACGGCGCGTGCTTCGGCATCCACCGTCTGCCGGAGGTCGCCGGTAAAATGGCGCACGACTTTCTGAATGAACGGATCATCGGCGTAGTAATCCACCCCCTGGCGCCAGGCCAGAAAGTCATTGAAGCTGTAGGGGTTGTTTCGATCTGCAAATGACATGTGTAAACCTCCTCCTGTTGTCTTCCGTAAACCGGTTTGCCCGTTAAAGGGTTGTCAGGGCCGCGCCCTGCGCTGCTATATAGAACCGGAGTTTGCTTCGTCAAGTTTTTTCCAATTCGTTCAGGAGGGCTTTTCGGCAGCGGGTTGCGGATTAAAAATCTTTAATCCGGAAGCCTTTGAGATCTCCCCTCCAGGGTTCTTCCGCCAGGTCCACGCGGTCCACGCGCGCGTGCGGCGGTCCCTGGCGGCACCACGCCAGCATCCGGTCCACGCTTTCGTCTTCACCTTCAAAAAGGGCTTCGACGCGGCCGTCTTCCCTGTTGCTCACCCATCCGGCAAGGCCGAGACTCAGCGCGGTTCGCAGCGTTTCCGCGCGAAAGAAAACCCCCTGAACACGACCTGAAATCAAAACATGCGCTCTTTTCATGACAAACCCTTTAAGGGGCGGCCAGGCAAGAATGGTCCGTCTTTCACGCCGGCCGGCGGATCGGCCTGCCGGCCATGGTTAAAAATTCTTCTTCGCTGATGACGGGGATGTTTTGTTTCCTGGCTTTTTCCAGTTTTGACCCCGGTTCTCGGCCCGCGACCACGTACGAGGTTTTGCCCGTCACGGAGGAGTGGACGACGCCGCCCAGAGACTCAACGACGGCCTTGGCCTCGTTTCTCCCCATGCTTTCCAGGGAGCCGGTGAAAACAAACGATTTGCCCTGCAGGCCCGTCTGGGCCGGGGGGACCGGTGCTTGGGGGGACAGGCCGGCCCGCTGAAACTTTTCCAGAACGATCCTGTTTTTGGCCTCCGCAAAAAATTCCAGAATGCTCTGGGCGATTTCCGGTCCGATTTCATGGATCGCCGTCAATTCTTCACGACCGGCGCTCATCAGGGCTTCCAGGCTGCCGAAATGGTGGGCCAGTAACTTGGCGGTCCGTTCGCCGACGTGGCGGATGCCGAGCGCGAAGATAAACTTGTCCAGCGCGGGGGTCCTGGAGCGTTCAATGGCGTCAAGAAGATTCTCCGCGGATTTTTCCGCCTGCCGATCCAGCCCCAGCAGCTGTTCTTTCGTTAAGAAATACAAGTCCGCCGGATCATTGATGAGCTTCGCGTCAAAAAGCTGAGCGGATAATTTTTCTCCCAGGCCTTCAATATCCATCGCGCCGCGCGAGGCGAAATGCCGGATATGTTCTTTCAACTGCGCGGGACAGGACAGATTGACGCAGCGGTGGGCGGCTTCACCGGCCTGACGGACGATTTCCGAACCGCACTCCGGACAGGCGCGCGGCATGCGGAATTCCTTTTCCCGCCCCGTTCTTTTGGACAGAATGACGCTGACGACTTCCGGGATCACGTCTCCCGCGCGCTGAATCAGAACCGCGTCGCCCACGCGGATGTCCTTTTTCAGGATTTCATCCTCATTGTGCAGCGTGGCCCGGCTGACCAGAACACCGCCGACATTGACCGGTTCCATCACGGCGACGGGCGTCAGCGTTCCCGTTCTTCCCACCTGAACGATAATGTCCTGGATCACCGTGGCTGCCTGTTCGGCCGGAAATTTGCAGGCCAGCGCCCAGCGGGGAGAGCGCGATACGCTGCCCAGAAGGGCTTGGAGCTCCAGGCGGTTGACCTTCAGCACGACGCCGTCGATGTCGTAGGGGAGACTCGAGCGGATCGAAGCAATATGTTCAAAATAGGCGATGCACGCGTCAATGTCCGACGCCTGCCGGATGAGCGGATTGACCGGAAATCCCCAGGCGGCAAGCGTTTGGATGATTTCCCAATGGCTGCCAAAGGCCGCATTGCCGGCCGAACCGACGCCGTAGAGAAAAATATTCAAAGGACGGCGGGCGGTGATTTTTGGATCCAGCTGGCGAAGAGATCCGGCGGCGGCGTTGCGCGGATTGGCAAAAGGAGCTTCGCCTTCCTCCACCCGGCGACGGTTGAGCTTTTCAAACGGTTCCTTTTCCATGTAAACTTCACCGCGGACCTCGATGAATTCCGGGATGGTATGAGAGGCGCAGGTCTTCATTTTCAGGGGCAGGGAAGCAATGGTTTTGAGGTTTTGCGAAACGTCTTCGCCTACGGCGCCGTCGCCGCGCGTCGCGCCGCGGCGGAACTGTCCGTTTTCGTAAATCAGATTTACGGCCAGGCCGTCCAGTTTGGGCTCCGCCACGTAATCCACGCGCTCAACCTTCGCCAGCCGGCGGATGCGCGAATCGAAGTCCCTGATTTCTCCGGCGCCGAATGCGTTGGCCAGGCTGAGCATGGGTTGAGGGTGCGTGAAGGGGGCAAATTTGGAAAGCGGGGCGGCGCCGACGCGCTGCGTCGGAGACGAGGCCAGCTCATCGTCCGGATAGCAGGCTTCCAGGTTCTGCAGCTCCTTCATCAGGCGGTCGTACTCGGCGTCGGATATTTCCGGCGCGTCCTGCTGGTAGTAGCGCGCGCTGTGATATTCGATGGTTTTGCGCAGTTCGGAAATGCGCTGGTGAGCGGCTTCCTTGTCCATGATTTTACTTGGAGAATCTTCCCGTCCGGCCATGATTCGAATTCTAGCCCGCCTTTTGATCAAAGTCAATTCAAAAGCACGCGGGCGGCCGTTCTTTGATAAATAACACTTGTAATTTTTTCGTCTACCCGCTAAGAAATCCAGCAAGATCATGAAGGAAAATAAAGTCAGGATAGGCGTGTTGTCCGACACGCATGTTTATGGTTTTGATCGGCACCTGAAGCAAATTGTCGACGAGCATTTTTCTGATGTTGACCTGATTTTTCATGCCGGCGATCTGGTGGATTTATCCGTTCTGGAGCTTTTCGGCGAAAAGGACGTGAAGGCGGTTTTCGGCAATATGGACGGCCGGCGGGTCAGAGAACAGCTGCCCGAACAGCTGACGATGGATTTTGGCGGGTTTCGCGTCGCGCTGATTCACGGATGGGGGTCGCCCGCGGGCATGGAAAGAAAACTGGCCGACAGGCTGGGGAAGGTGGATTGCATCGTTTTCGGCCATACGCATTACCCGGTCAACAGGAAAATCGACGGCATTTATTTTTTCAATCCGGGTTCCGCGCTGGATCAGCGGTTTGCCGAACACCGCAGCGTCGGAATCCTGGAAGTGGGGACTGAAATCAACGGCAGAATTATCCATCTCAAATAGCGGGATTCAAAGAGATCGGGGATTGAAACAATGGAAACGATGTGCGCGCCGTGGCGAATGGAGTATCTCATGTGTGAAAAACCGGAAGGATGCGTGTTTTGTAAAAGGTCTCTTCGCTGCGAAGATTATGTTTTGTTTGACGGAAAGACCTGCTTTGTCATGCTGAACCGTTACCCGTATGTCAACGGCCATTTGATGATTATTCCGATTCGCCATCTGGGCGACATTGCCGGATTGACCGTGGGGGAGAGGGAAGAAATTTTCAGCCTGGTGGACATCTCCGTCAAAGTTCTGAAGGAGGCGATGAATCCCCAGGGCTTTAACATCGGCATGAATCTGGGCAAAGCAGCCGGCGCGGGGATTGCCGAACATGTCCATGTTCACGTCATTCCCCGCTGGGAAGGCGATACCAATTTCATGAGCGTCGTCGGCAATGTCCGCGTCATTCCTCAGGACCTGGCCACCACCGCCGCGACATTGATTCCCCTGTTTGAAAAATATTGCCTGGAGGTTTAAAACGCGATGAAGATATTCTATTTAATCCTCACCATTGTCTTTGCTTTTTTTATCGTGACCTTTTCACAATTCAACGCGGCGCCGGTGACCATAAAATATTATTACCTTCAGGATCTGGTCGTTCCGGCCTACATGCTCATTTTTGTCGCCCTGCTGGTGGGCGTTGTCATTACCGGTTTTTTGGGCGTTGTGGAAAGATTTCGGCTCAACCGCACCATTTCCAAACAAAACAAGGTGATTCGCGATTTGCGCAAAGAGCTGAGGGAACACGAAGCCCCTCCGATGATTGAGGAACGCAAGAAAACACCCGCTCCTCCGGCATGACCACAGAAACAAAATTTTTTGCCGACGCAACGCTTGCCGGTCTGGCCCGATGGCTCAGACTGCTGGGCTTTGATACGGTCTGCTTTCAGGGAAAGGCGGGCCGGCCGTTGATGCGGCAGGCGGCGGCCGAAGGCCGGATTTTGCTCACCCGAAGAAGAGACCTCCTGGAGCGGCAGTTTTCCGGGCGTCTGATCCTGCTGCCGGGAACCACCGCGGTGAAGCAGCTTTCTTTTGCGCTCGGGAAGCTGTCGCTGGAAATCCAGGCTCAAAACCTTTACACGCTTTGTCTTTCCTGCAATCAAAAACTGATTTCCCTGGAGCGGGAAAGCGTTCGGGATCTGGTGCCGGAATATGTTTTTGAACATTGTTCGGTATATACCCGGTGCCCCCAATGCCGGAAAATCTTCTGGCCGGGAACACACCGGCGAAACGCCCTGCAATTTTTGAAAGACAACGGCTTTGATGTGACCTAAACCGGAAAAGCCAAAACCAAAACATCCAGCCGGCGCATCGATATTCTGGATTAGAGACTCCTCTCACCCTCCCCCGGCCCCTCCCATCGAGAGCTTTGAATAACGGCCGTTTTTGTCATTTCGACCGAAGGGAGAAATCTTGAACAAACGGCCATCCTGAAGATTTCTCGTCGCTCACGCTCCTCGAAATGACATTTTTCAAAGCTCTC
>JAAZOZ010000054.1 GCA_012797505.1 Smithella sp.
GGAGGTGGAGACAAGTCCTATTCGGTGTACACGTCGGACCTGTCCTACGATTATGTGAAAATCAACGCCGATTACACCACCTGAGGCCTGTAAGGAAAAAACATTAATTTTATTGCCGAAAAAGTTATTTGCGCTTGATCAATCGATGGTTTTGTGATAATTGCCGCAAAATTTCACACACCCCCTGATTGACGGCAGGTTGCTTGACTCTCAAGTCTGCCGGCAAGGCGACGGGAGTGGCGGAAAAAAACAAAGGAGAAAAAGTTATGTCAGCCATTTCCATGAAACTGTTACTCGAAGCCGGCGTCCATTTCGGGCATCAGACCAACAAGTGGAACCCCAAAATGAAGCCTTACATCTTTGGGGCCCGCAACAACATTTACATCATCGATCTGCAGCAGACCGTGGGCATGTTCCAGTCCGCCTACAATTTTGTCGTGGATACGGTCAGTCAGGGCAGGGAAATCCTTTTTGTCGGGACCAAAAAGCAATCCCAGGAGGCCATTCGCGAAGAGGCGACGCGCTGCGGCATGCCTTACGTCAATCAGCGCTGGCTGGGCGGCATGCTGACCAATTTTATCACCATCAAAAAGAGTATCGATCGCCTCAACAGCCTCAACAAGATGTTCGCCGATGATTCGGTCAAGGCTTTTCCCAAAAAGGAAATCACCAAGCTGCAAAAAGAGATGGACAAGATGGAAACGGTTCTGGGCGGGATCAAAAACATGAGAACCCTTCCCGCCGCCGTTTTCATCGTGGATCCCAACCGCGAGCGGATCACGGTCCAGGAAGCGAAAAAGCTGAAAATTCCCCTGGTCGCCATTGTCGATACCAACTGTGATCCGACGGACATCGATTATATTATTCCGGGAAATGACGATGCGATTCGGGCCATCAAGCTGTTCTCTTCGAAATTTGCGGATGCGGTGATGGAAGGAAAAAAGCGGTTTGAAGAAAAGCTGGCCGCGGAATCCAACAAGGAAGGGGGAGCCCCGGCTGCGGTCCAACAGGATGCGGAGGCGGATATTCCGGAAAGCGTCGAGATGGAAAACGGTTCGGCCGCGCCGGCTCCAGAGAAGCATTCATAACGCGCCTGCGTAAAAGCCTATTCAGGGAATAGAATTCCAGGAGGAAAAGACAGTGGAAATTACGTCAACAATGGTCAAGGAGTTAAGAACGAAAACCGGCGCCGGCATGATGGACTGCAAGGAAGCGCTTGCGGCCGTAGAAGGCGATTTTGAGAAAGCGATTGATTTTTTACGGAAGAAGGGCCTTTCGGCGGCGACCAAGCGCTCGTCCAAAGCGGCCAAAGACGGGACGATTGCTTCGTACATCCACATGGGCGGCCGGATCGGCGTGATGGTGGAAATCAATTGTGAAACGGATTTTGTGGCGAAAACCGCCGATTTTCAGACCATGGCCAGGGATATTGCCATGCATATCGCCGCCTCCAATCCGTTGTATGTGCGTCCGGACGAAATTGCCGAAGATGCGCTCAACCGGGAAAAGGAAATTTACCGCAGCCAGCTTCGCGAGGAGAAAAAACCTGAAAAGATCTGGGACAAAATCATTGAAGGCAAACTGAAAAAATACTACGAAGACGTTTGTCTGGTCGAACAGAAATTTGTCAAGAATCAGGACATCACCGTCGGAACGCTGATCAGCAACATGATTGCCAAGACAGGCGAAAATATCGTCATTCGCCGTTTTGCCCGCTTCCAGCTCGGCGAGGAACTCAAAAAATAATGGGCGAAAAGAAAAAGGCCGCGTACAAAAGAATCCTTTTAAAGCTCAGCGGTGAAGCGCTTCTGGGCAGGCAGTCCACAGGCGTCGATCCGGATGTGGTAAATTACATTGCCGATGAAATCCGATCTCTTGCGGACCTGAAGATCCAGATCGGGATTGTCATCGGAGGAGGCAACATCTTCCGGGGCGTGCAGGCCGGTGCCCGGGGTATGGAGCGCACGACCGCCGATTACATGGGAATGCTGGCGACGGTGATCAACAGCCTCGCCCTTCAGAGCGCACTCGAGGCGAAGGGGCTCGCGACGCGCGTCCAGTCGTCCATTGAAATGCGGGAAATTGCGGAGCCTTTTATTCAACGCAAAGCCCTGCGCCATCTGGAAAAAGGCAGAATTGTGATCTTTGCCGGCGGAACGGGAAATCCCTATTTTTCCACGGACACGGCCGCATCCCTGCGGGCGATGGAAATCCGGGCGGATGTCATCCTGAAGGCAACGAAAGTGGACGGGGTTTACAGCGCGGATCCCGTCTTGGACCACTCCGCGGTGTTGTTTAAAAAGATAAGTTATATCGATGTTTTGACTAAAAACCTTAAAGTAATGGATTCGACGGCTATTTCGCTTTGTCGTGACAACCGGCTGCCCCTCGTCGTCTTTAATCTGCAGAAGAAAGGCAATATTCGCGGCGTTGTTTGCGGTAAAAAAATTGGAACGTACGTAGGAGAATGATCATGAAAGAGCAGATTTTTTCAAAGTTCAAAGACAATATGGAAAAAACCATCTCTTCTCTGGAGAAATCATTCAGCAGAGTAAGAACCGGGCGGGCGTCGGTCTCGCTGCTTGACGGAATCAAGGTGGACTATTACGGAACGCCGACCCCGATTGCCCAGGTGGCCAATCTTTCCGTCCCGGAAAGCCGTTTGATTGTCATTGCTCCCTGGGACGTCACGACGATCGGCGCCATCGAGAAGGCCATTCAGAAATCCGATCTGGGATTGATGCCTTCCACGGACGGCAAGGTGATTCGCCTTTCCATTCCGCAATTGACGGAGGAGCGGCGAAAGGACCTGGTCAAAATTGTGAAGAAAATGGCGGAAGAAGGGAAAATCAAGCTGCGCAACGAGCGGCGCGACGCCAATGAAGCGCTGAAAGAATTGAAAAAGAACAATAAAATGTCCGAGGACGAAATGCACGGCGCTCAGGACGAGGTTCAGAAGCTGACGGACCGGTACATCGAAAAGACGGACAAGATTCTTGCGGCCAAAGAAAAAGAAATCATGGAGATTTAAGGCGGACCGCAATCGAGCAGACGCAAATGGGGAGTATGAAGCTCCCCATTTGTTTTTGATGCCGGATGCAACTTTCGGATCCCTTTGGTTCAGTCCATGCTTTTCCGGCGGAGGTCCAAACCGCTTCCAGCCTGCCCCGTCGCGGTCGTTTGCAGGCGGACTGGCCTGAAGAAAGACCGGAATTGCAATGCAGAAAATAGATCCCGATAACCTTCCCGGACACATCGCCATCATCATGGACGGCAACGGGCGGTGGGCAAAACAGCATGCCATGGGGCGGATTCGGGGGCATCAGAAAGGCGCCCAGGCGGTTCGCACGGCGGTTACGGCGTGCCGGGAACTGGGGATCGCCTGCCTTACGCTGTTTGCTTTTTCTTCGGAGAACTGGGGCAGGCCCGGCGACGAAGTCAATGCGCTGATGGCCCTGCTTGCGGATTATCTCGACAAGGAAGCGCCGAAGCTGCAGAAGCGGGAAATTCGCCTGACCACCATCGGCGACATTGACCGCCTGTACGCGCCCGTAAGGAAAAAGCTGCTGGACGTTAAAAAATTGACGCAGTCCAACGACAAGATGATTCTGAATCTGGCGTTGAGCTACGGCAGCCGGGACGAGATTATCGCGGCCGTCAGAAAGATGCTGGCGGACAGCCGGGAAGGAAAACTGAATCCCGATGCCGTGGATTCGGACATGTTCGGACGCTATTTGTACACGCATGGCCTGCCCGACCCCGATCTGTTGATCCGGACGAGCGGCGAATATCGCATCAGCAATTTCCTTCTCTGGCAGATGGCCTATACGGAGCTTTACTTTACGGATGTTTTATGGCCTGATTTCAAAAAAGACGATTTATTAAAGGCGATTGCCGCCTATCAGGGCCGGGAAAGACGTTTCGGCTTAACCAGTGATCAGATTTCCGGCAGAAAATGACAATCCAAAGGAGAAAGCGATGGCGACCCAGAACTCCAATCTTCAGCGTTGGCTGACCGGCCTTGTTTTGGCCGCTGTGCTGCTTCTGATCATTGTCATGGGATCGCCGGTCGTCCTGACCGCCGTCATTACCCTGGTGATTGTCATCGGCCTTTGGGAATACAACGGCATTGTTTTCGGCCCGGGGCACCGTGCGGAAAAAACCGAGAGCATGATCATCGCCGTTTTGATCCCCTGGATTGTGCTCGCGGGCAGTACCCAGTGGATCGCCGCGGTTCTGACTTTTGCGATACTGATGGTGTTCATGGTTTTTCTGTGGCAGGCCGAAGGGCCTTCCCTGGATCTGTCCTCCGTGATGAAAGCGCTGTTCGGCCTTCTGTATATTCCGCTTTTGACCTCGCACTTTGTTTTACTGCGGCTCTTGGAGAGCGGCGTTTTCTGGGTTCTGCTGGTGCTGGTGATCGGCATTATCGGAGACACGGTGGCGCTGTACGTGGGCAAGTCCCTGGGCAAAAGAAAGCTGCTGGAGGCGGTCAGCCCCGGCAAAACCGTGGAGGGCACGCTGGGGCTCATCGCCGGCGCCACCGTAGCCGCCTGCGTCTTCGGTTACTTTTGGCTGCCCCAAATCCACTGGGCCCATTTTCTGATCCTCGGTTTTGTGGGCGGCATCATCGGCCAACTGGGTGATCTTTGTGAATCGGCCATCAAAAGAAGCCACGGGAAAAAGGATGCCAGTGCTCTGCTGCCGGGACACGGCGGATTGTTGGACCGGATGGACAGCCTGATCTTCCTGGCGCCTTTTGTGTATTATTACCGGATATTTGTGATTGGCTGATGAAAAAAATAACAATTCTGGGCTCGACAGGCTCTATCGGCGCAAGCGCGCTGGATGTCATCCGGAAAAATCCGAAAAAATTTCGTGTGGCGGCTCTCGCCGCGGGCCGCAATGTTGCGCTTTTGGCCCGGCAAACGCTGGCGTTTCACCCCGAAGCCGTTTCCGTTCAAACACCGGAGGATGCAAAACATCTTCGTGACCTTCTGGGAAGCCGGAACCCGGTGCGCATTCTCTGCGGGGAAGCGGGCGCGCAGGACGTGGCGGCGCATCGGAGCGCCGACATGGTTCTTTCCGCCATTTCCGGCGCGGCGGGCCTGAAGCCCACCCTGGCGGCGATCGAAGCGGGGAAGGATCTTGCGCTGGCGAACAAGGAAACCATGGTCATCGCCGGGCATCTGGTGACGAAAAAAGCCAAACAAAAGAAAATCCGCGTTCTTCCCGTGGACAGCGAGCACAGCGCGATCTTTCAATGCCTTGCCGGACAGAAGCCGAAAAACGTAAAAAGGATTATTCTCACGGCGTCCGGCGGTCCGTTTTATTCCTTCTCGCGGGCGGATTTGAAAAAAGTGACGCCGGCGCAGGCCCTCCGGCATCCGCGCTGGAAAATGGGCGCGAAAATCACGGTGGATTCCGCGTCACTGATGAATAAAGGCCTGGAGGTGATCGAGGCGAAATGGCTGTTTGGCGTGGACATCTCCCGCATTGATGTTTTGGTTCATCCCCAGAGCGTCGTGCATTCCGCAATCGAGCTTATTGACGGAACGGTCCTGGCGCAGTTGGGCATTGCCGACATGAGGATTCCCATTGCGTATGCATTGTCCTATCCGGACCGTCTGACGAATCCTCTGCCTGCGCTGGATCTGGCGAAAACCGGCAACGTAACGTTTTGCCTGCCGGACACAAAAAAGTTTCCCTGCCTTCGCCTGGCGTATGAAGCCGCGCGGGCGGGAGGGACCGCCCCGGTGGTTCTGAACGCTGCCAATGAAGCGGCGGTGGCTGCGTTTCTGGAAAATAAAATTTGCTTTAATGATCTTCCCAAAGTAATAGAAAAAATTTTGGATCGGCATTCGGTGAAACAAAACCCGTCGCTGGAGGAGATTCTTCATGCGGACGGAGAGGCCAGATGGGAAGCGGCCGGCATTCTGAAAAAGCTGCGGAGAGGATGATCGATTGGTTACCTTCATTTCATTTATCGTGTTGCTGGGGATTCTGATTTTTGCGCATGAACTGGGACATTTTCTGGCCGCGCGCGCAGGCGGCGTCGGCGTCCTGAAATTTTCCCTGGGGTTCGGACCCAAAATCTTCGGGAAGAAAATCGGCGAAACGGAATATGTTCTTTCCTGGATTCCACTGGGCGGATTCGTCAAACTGCTCGGCGAATCGGGAACGGAAGAGCTGCCGCCGGAAGATGCAAAGCGGTCTTTTTACAAACAGCCGAGATGGAAGCGGCTGCTCATTGTGCTGGCCGGTCCCGTCTTCAACTTTCTTCTGGCCATCGTCATTTTCTTTATCGTTTACCTGTACGGTCTGCCCAACCTTCTTCCGGTCATTGGAGAGCTGTCGCCGGATTCCGCCGCCCTCCAGGCGGGCATCCTCAAAGACGACAAAATTCTGTCGATTAATGGCCGCCCGATAAAATTCTGGGACGAGATCCGGCCCGTCATCAAGGAGTCCGGAGGCCGCAATCTCTCCATCCTGGTTCAACGCGGTTCTGAAGAGAAAACCTTTGCCGTCAAACCGAAACTCTCCCGGGCAAAAAATATTTTCGGCGAAGAGGAATCGACCTATCTGATCGGCATTTCGCCGGCCGGCCGGACGGTCATCGAAAGGAAAAATCCGCTCGCGGCCGCTGTTTCAGCGGTGGATAAAACCTGGGAAATCAGCAAGCTGACCGTCATTTCCGTGGTGAAAATGCTGGAGGGAGTGCTTTCGCCCCGGACACTGGGCGGACCCATCTTCATCGCCCAGGTGGCGGGCGATCAGGTGAAGGAAGGCATTATTCCATTTGTTCTTTTTATGGCGATTCTTTCCATCAATCTGGGAGTCATCAATTTGTTTCCCATTCCCGTCCTGGACGGGGGCCATATCTTCTTTTATCTCATCGAGATGGCGACTCGAAGGGAAATTCCGGTCAAAATCAAGGAATGGGCGCAGCAAATCGGTTTTGTCGTTTTGTTGATGCTGATGCTTTTTGTCATCATGATCGACATCGAAAGGCTCAATATCAAACCCATCAACGATGTTTTAAAATTTTTCAAATAATATGCTGACCCTGGCTTTCGACACATCCTCCAAAACCCTGTCGGTCGCCCTGCTCAGGAACCGGACGGTTTTACACCATGTCATTCTGCATCGGGAGCAAAACCATTCGGAAGTGCTTCTCCCCGCCATTGACGAAGCCTGCCGCCTGTCCAATGTCACAGTGCGGGATATGGATTTGTTCGCCTGCACCCTGGGGCCCGGCTCCTTTACCGGGCTGCGCATCGGCGTCAGCACGCTCAAAGGCCTGATGCTGGCGACGGGCAAGCCGGCGGCGGGAGTTTCCTCGCTTGCGGCTCTGGCGCTCAACGTGGAGGAGCCGGACGCCGTGATCGGTTCGATGATGGATGCCGGCCGCGGTCAGGTGTATCTGGCCTACTACCGGTGCGGAAAGGACGGCATCCTCCATCCGGTCGGGGAACCGCAGGCTCAGAGCCCGCGCAGCGTGGAGGATCCTTTTTCCGAGCCGGTCATTTATGTCGGCGACGGCGTCGTCCGGTATGCCGGGATGATTCCTCCCCTGACTTCGCCGAAAAATAAAATGGCGCCGGCCGAGCAGCAATTCGTCAGCGCCGCAGCCGTTGCTCGGCTCGCGCTGGAAAAATATTTTCGCGGGGATTTGCTGGATCCGGCCCGGTGCGCGCCCGTTTATTTGCGCTCAGTGGATGCCCTGCCGGCGAGGAGCGGAGGATGACGGCGCGGCCGGTTGTCGCGGCGCCCCGGAAGATCAAGGGAATTCTGTTGCTCCCGCACAGGCGGTCCGCCATGATTCGGAATATCGAAAAAATCTTTGTTGCACTGATTTTCATTTCGATCTGTGTTTTACGGCCGGGCGAGGCAGGCGCGGAAAATGTTCTGCCGGACAAAAACCCGTTTTCCATCCTGATGCAAACAAAGGCGCCCATTTCCTCCGTCGCAGTTCAAAAAATCATTCCGCATGACGCAAACGCTTTCACGCAGGGACTGATCATCATGGACGGTTCTTTGTGCGAGTCCACCGGCCTGCTGGGGCGATCGACGCTGGCCTGCAAAGACATCGCGACCGGGAAAGTTCTCAGGCAGATTCAACTGCCTACGGAGTTTTTCGGAGAGGGCATCGCGCTTTTCAAAAACCGGATTTATCTGCTGACCTGGCAAAACCAAACCGCCCTGGTGTATGATGCCGCCTCCCTGAAGGAAATCCGGAGAATTCAATACGAAGGAGAGGGCTGGGGGCTGGCTTCCGACGGGAAAAGCCTGCTCATGAGCGACGGTTCTTCGACGATCGTTTTCCGCGACCCGGAATCCTTTAAAATCCGAAGAAGAATCCATGTCAGCGACGGGGACAGGCCGGTTTCCGGGCTCAATGAGCTGGAGTTTGTCCGGGGGGAAATCTGGGCGAATATTTATCTGGAGGACATCATTGCCCGCATTTCGCCCCACACCGGCAGGATAACGGGATGGATTGATTTATCCCCGCTTCGTTCTTATCTTCCCGCCAATGCCCGCGTGGATGTGCTCAACGGCATCGCCTATGACGGGAAGAGAAACCGCATGTTTGTGACCGGCAAATACTGGCCTCACCTTTTTGAAATTCAACTGTCGCCGTAAAGACTTGACCGTCCGCCGGTTTTGCATTATAAGCGCCGCAGTTTGTTCCAATCCATCCCCTCGCGGCAAGCTGCGGAGAAAAAAACGCTCGTCGGGCTTAAGCGGGATGGGAATGCTTCGTATCAGGAGGAAAATATGAGAATTATTTTACTGGGCGCGCCGGGCGCCGGCAAAGGCACAGTCGCCAAGCTGCTTACGGAATTTGACGGATCCGTGCAGATTTCCACGGGAGATATTCTGCGAACCGCCGTGAAAGAGGGGACGGCCCTCGGCAGGAAGGCGAAGGAATATATGGATCGGGGGGATCTGGCGCCCGATTCGCTGATCATGGACATCATGGAGGCGAGGCTGCAGGAGCCGGATTGTCAAACGGGGTTCATTCTGGATGGTTTTCCGCGGACGATTCCTCAGGCGCAGGACCTCAAAAAGCTGCTGGCCAAACTGAACATTGCGCTTGATTTTGTCGCCAATCTGGATGTGCCGCGCGACGTGATTCTGGATCGTCTGACCACGCGCAGAACCTGTTGCAATCCGGCCTGCCAGGCCATTTACAACGTCAAAAGCAATCCACCGCGGGAAGACGGAACCTGCACGCTGTGCGATCATCAGACTGTTCAGCGCGATGATGAAACGGAAGAAGCGATTTCCAACCGTCTGGAGACCTACAATGCGAAAACAGCGCCGCTCATCGGTTTTTATGAAAAAGAGGGGCTGCTGAAAACATTTCTGTCTCTTTCTTCCAAAGATACGGTTGCCGAAATTAAAAAAGCGCTTGGCGCCTGAAGGCCCCGGGTTGAAATGATTGCGTATGAAAGAGAGCTGAATCCGGAGCAGTATCGGGTGGTCACGGAAAAAGGCGGACCGCTTCTTGTTCTCGCGGGCGCCGGAAGCGGCAAGACGCGGACGCTGACGTACCGGGTGGCGCGCCTGCTGGAAGACGGGGTGCCGCCGGAGCGCATTCTGCTGGCCACGTTCACCAACAAAGCCGCCCGTTCCATGCTCTGCCGCGTGGAAAGTCTGGTGGGCCGCGGCGCGGGAAACATTCTGGGCGGCACGTTTCATTCCATTGCCCATCGCCTGTTGAGAAGCTACGCCTCCCGTCTGGACTATTCCCACCGTTTTTCCATTGTGGACACCGAGGATGCGCGCCAGATCATTCGGCAGGCCATGGACGACCTCCACATCGACGCCAGTCTCTCCAAATTTCCCAAAAACACGATCCTTGCCGAAATCATCAGCCTCGCCGTCAACACCGAAAGTACACTGGAGGACGTGCTGGAATCGCGGTACCCGTTCTTTTTGCATTTGAGCCCGGAAATCCATTCGATTGCCCGGCGCTATGCGCAGAAAAAAAAAGAACTCCAGGTGATGGATTTTGACGACCTCCTCGCCAATGGCCGCCGTCTCCTGAGGGAGCATCCCGATGTGCTGCAGACGCTTTCCCAACGATTTCAGTATGTGCTGGTGGACGAATATCAGGACACCAATGTTCTTCAGGCCGAAATGGTTGATTTGATAGCCTCCGGCCACCGCAACCTGATGGTGGTGGGAGATGATTCGCAGAGCATTTATTCTTTTCGCGGCGCCGATTTTAAAAATATTCTCCGTTTTCCCGAGCGCTATCCCGACTGTAAAATCTTCAAACTGGAGACGAACTACCGCAGCACGCCGGAAATTCTGCATCTGGCCAATCTGAGCATCCACCAAAACGAAAACCAGTTTCCCAAGGCGCTCAAAGCGGTTCGCGGCAGGGGAACCAGGCCCATCCTCGTTTCCGCGCAAAATGTTTTGAGGCAGGCGGACTTTGTCGCGCAGCGGATTGCCGAACTGGCCCGCGCCGGGGTGGCCTTCGGCGACATGGCCGTGCTCTACCGGGCGCACTATCATTCGATGGAAGTGCAGATGGAGATGGTGCGGCGCGACATTCCCTTCGACATCCGCTCCGGCATCCGTTTTTTTGAGCAGGCCCACGTCAAGGATGTGACCTCTTACATGCGCGTGCTGGTCCGTCCGGACGATGAACTGGCCTGGCGAAGACTGATGATGATGTATCCCAAAATCGGCAAGATCACGTTTGAAAAAATCTGGGCCCGGCTTTCCCGACAGGAAAATCCTCTGGAGGCGCTGCTTTCGGAATCGTTTCTCAAAACGGCTCCCAAACCCGCGCAGGCGGGCCTCGAAAAATGCCGGAAGACCTTGCTGTTATTGCTTTCCCTGGAGGCCGCCGACCGGACGCCGGGAAAAATCATCGATCTGCTCCTGAATCAGGGCGGTTACCGGACGCATCTTCAGGACACTTATTCCGACGCGACCGGACGGGAAGAAGATCTGATGCAGCTGGGAAATTTCTCCACCCGGTTCGAGACGATGGATGAGTTTCTCAATGAACTGGCGCTCTTAACCAATATGTCCAAAGAAGAAGACATTGAGGAGCGGCAGGCCGACCGGGTCATTTTGAGCACGATTCATCAGGCCAAAGGACTGGAATGGTCTTATGTATTTATCATCGGGTGCGCCGACGGCATGATCCCCCTGCAGCGCGCGCTCAGGGAGCCGGGCGGAGAAGAAGAGGAGAGGAGGCTGTTTTATGTGGCGGTGACACGCGCCAAAGATCAGCTTTACCTTTCCTATCCAGTGCTGGATTACAGCCGTTCCGCGGGCACGCTGACGCTTTCCTCATCCCGTTTTGTAGATGAAATATCCCCTCTGTCGCCGCAGGACGAGCAGCGCCCCTTTGAACAGTGGGCGCTTTTTGACGATGTCTAAAGTGGGGTGTGTCAGGGCGCGTCAGGCCTTGTCCGCATCATAGGCTGCAGCGCGATAAATCGTGTCACAGATCGGATCTCCCGCCGCCCTTGTTTTTAAAATCTCCAGCGTGGTTTGGCCGTCGGTTGCCGTGAAGAAATATTCGCGGTCAATCGCCATGACGGCCTCGCAGAGCTGCCGCGATGTGTTCTCCAGACCGAATGGACAGTGGCTTCCCTGAATATGAAATTTTTCGTCCGACAGGGAAACGACCCGGACGGTCGACGGGTCAAAGTTCTTCGTGAAAGCGGCGGCAACAGCGGACAGACGGCAATCGGGCAACTTGTTTTTTACTTTCAGCCCCAGCGCGCGTCCCTGCCGGCCGAGAATATCGTCGATGACAGGCAGAATTTCATCGCCGCATTTTTCGTGAAAAGCCTTGATCAAAAGCCCCTGCGCTTCCGTCGCATTTCCGGGCAGGAGGTCGTTTCGTTTTCCGGACATAGCTTCTCCTGTCATTCCGTTTCGTAGCAGGCCAGAACCTCGCCGAAGTACAGCGTGTGATAGTCTTTCCCGGGATAGATGGTTTGGTCCAGGCCCGAATCCAGATTTGCAGGATTCAAGGCGGATTTATAAACCGTTCTGCACTCGAAATGAATTCCCGGAGTCTGAATGATCGGGGATGCGACGTGCCGTCCATTTGCCGTTTTCAGGTTGCACATCCTGAACTTGTCCACATCCCGGCCCGATTTTGTTCCGCAAAATGCCGTTTCCCGGCTCATATCGCCGGAAGGAACGGTAACCGTGAAGTCTGAAGCCTTTTCCATGAGGCCGAAGGTGTGACGGGTACGGCGCACCGCCACCATCAGAACCTGTTTCTGCCAGACCACGCCGAACATGGCCCAGCCAATGGTCATGGTGTTGAGCTCCCCTTCAGCCGCAACGGTCAGAAAAGCGCCTTTACGGATTTTGTCCATGGCCTGGTCAGCCATGCTCATATACTTGAAATCTTTCATTTTCTCCTCCCTTTTGACAAGCGTCTTTAACGCGGCGGCCCTGCCTTTTGCCGCCTAGGCCTCGTGGGCCTTTTTCCCGTAAACCCTTTCATACGCGGCACAATACGGACAGATTCCTTGTTCGATATTTTTGACAAACCAGAAGGCCAGGCCTTTCTGGTGTTTTCTGGCCTGCCTGCATACCGGACATTCAACGCACTTTTTCGCCATCTGTTTGTCTTTCTCAGAAAAAGTTTTTGAGTTCATGAAGAGTCTCCTTGCGATCAAGATCCTTCCGTTTCCGAAGGGACTTTCGTTTTTTTCGAAACTTCGGATTTCTTCATCCTTCGCGTTTTTCAGTGCATTAGCAACCTTTGTCCCTCCCGGCAATCATTATTTTCTGAAATCGTTCTTGAAACCGCGGGCGCTTTGGACTATGAAGATTCGACAAAAGGGAGGTACGTTCGACTTGATCCAGCAGATGGCTGCCCGCTGCCTGAAATGCAAGGTTCCCCAGTGCAGGAAGCACTGCCCCGTATCCACGCCGATTCCCGACGTGACGAGGCTCGTGGAAGAAGGAAAAGAGCAGGAGGCGGCCCAAATCCTGTTTGCCAACAATCCGCTTTCGGCCGTGTGCTCCATCGTCTGCCCGCATGAGCGAAACTGTTTTGGCCACTGTGTGCTCGGCAAAAAATCCGAGCCGGTGGACTTTTTCAAAATCGAGCAGTTCCTGTCCTGGACCTTTCTGAAAACCTATGAGCCGCCCGTTATGGAAAAGAACGGCGCCCGCATTGCCGTGATCGGATCCGGTCCGGCCGGAATCACGATGAGCATTCTCCTGTCCCTCATGGGATACCGGGTGACGCTCATGGAGGCCCGCGACAGAATCGGCGGTGTTTTGCGCTACGGCATTCCCGGCTTCCGGCTTCCCCGGGAAATCGTGGACCGCTACGATCCCATTTTGCGCCAACTGGGCGTGCAATTCAAGCCCAACACTTTTATCGGGTCCTCCATCACGCTCGACGATATGTTCATCGACGGCTATAAGGCCGTCTTCATCGCGGTCGGCACGGCCAAACCCAACAAGCTCGGTCTGCTGGGCGAGACGCTGGGCAATGTTTATTACGCCATCGACTACCTCAAAAGCCCGGAGGCCTACCGCCTCGGCCGGAACGTGGTTGTCGTGGGCGCGGGAAACGTCGCGCTGGATGCCGCGAGAATCGCGGTTCGCAGCATCGAACCGGGCGGCGCCGTGACGGTGATCAACAATCTGCTCGAGGAAGAAATCTTCGGCAACCGGCAGGAAATCGACGATGCGGTCCGGGAGGGGATTCAATTTGTCCATCTTCTTCAGGCGCTGAAGCTCGAGGAAGACGGCGTGAAGTGTGTTGCCGTTCGCGCTGAAAAAACCGAAAGCGGAACGGTTTACGAAGAGGATTTTTCCCGCACGCAAAAGATTCCCGCCGATTCGATTATCGTCGCCATCGGTCAGGGTCCGCAGGGCGCGGTGATGGCCGACAGCAACGTTTCCAAAACACACCGCGGGCTGGTCGCCGCCGATGAAAACGGCCATACCTCATCCCCGGGCGTGTTTGCCGCGGGCGATATCGTCACGGGGCCGAAAACGGTCGTCGAGGCCGTGGCCTTTGCCAAAAAGGTCGCCCTGGAAATTGACCGGTACTGCCGGGAAAATTAAACGATCTTCAGCGACAATTCCATCAGCTGTTCAATGCTCACCTTCGACGGGGCGTCGGACATCAGGTCCGCGGCCTTCTGCGTTTTCGGGAAAGCGATGACGTCGCGGATCGATTCCGCGCCGGTCATGATCATCACAAGCCGATCCAGACCGAACGCCAGTCCTCCGTGCGGCGGCGCCCCGTATTCGAGAGCGTCGAGCAGAAAACCGAATTTCAGCCTTGCCTCCTCATCGCTCAGGCCCAGCGCGCTGAAGACCTGCGCCTGGATGTCCTTGCGGTGGATCCGGATGCTTCCGCCGCCGATCTCCGAGCCGTTGAGCACCAGGTCATAGGCCCTGGCCCGCACTTTGCCCGGATCGGTGGTCATGAGCGGGATGTCCTCCAGAAACGGCGAGGTGAAGGGATGATGCGTGGAGACGAACCTCTTTTCCGACTCCGAATACTCCATCAGCGGAAACTCGGTGATCCAGGTGAAGGCCAGCGCGTCCGGGTCGATCCGATTCAGCTTTTTGCCCAGGTGCAGACGCAGATTGCCCAGCGCGTCGCAGGCTGTTTTGGGCGTGTCCGCGACAAAGAAGAGGATGTCGCCTTCTTTGGCATCCATGGCCCGGCCGATGGCGGCCGCTTCTTCGGGCTTCAAAAACTTGAAGATGGGGGAGGTCCAGTCGGCGGCATTGACCTTGGCCCAGGCCAGTCCTTTGGCGCCATATATGGCGACAAAATCAGACAGAGCGTCGAGGTCTTTCCGGGAAAGAGCAGAGGCCTGGTCGGCTTTGACGGCTTTGACGACGCCTCCGGAAGCGGCGACTTCGGCGAACAGCTTGAAGCCCGAATCCTTCACGATGGCCGTGAGGTCCGTGATCTCCATGCCGAAGCGCACATCGGGGTTGTCTTTGCCGTAGCGGCTGACGGCTTCGGCGTACGTCAGCCGGGGAAACGGAAGAGGCAGATCGATGTTCCGGCAGGCCTTGAAAATCGCCGCCATCAGGCCCTCCATCATCCGGAGAATGTCTTCTTCCGAGACGAAGGACATTTCCACGTCGATCTGCGTGAATTCCGGCTGGCGGTCGGCGCGCAAATCCTCATCGCGGAAGCATTTGACAATCTGGAAATAACGGTCAAATCCGGAAACCATCAGGAGCTGCTTGAAAATCTGCGGGGATTGGGGAAGCGCGTAAAACATGCCCTTGGAGATGCGGCTGGGAACGAGATAATCCCGCGCGCCTTCCGGTGTGCTCTTGGTCAGGAAGGGCGTTTCCACTTCAATAAATCCGTTGTCATTGAAATACTGCCGCGTGGCAATGGCCAGCCTGCTGCGCAGGAAAAGGTTTTTTTGAATGGCCGGCCGCCTCAAGTCCAGATAGCGGTATTTGAGCCGGACATTTTCAGAGATGTCTTCATCGTCAAACGAGAAGGGCGGTGTTTTGGATTCGTTGAGGATTTCCAGTTCGGAAATGACGACTTCCACCTGCCCGGTGGAAAGCGCCGGATTCTCCATGCCCGCAGGCCTTCTGCACACTCTGCCTTTCACGGCCAGAACGTACTCGCTGCGGATTTTGTGCGCTTCTCCATGGACGGATTCCCCCGCTTCGGGATTAAAAACAATCTGAACGATGCCCTCGCGATCCCGGAAATCGACAAAAATGACGCCGCCGTGATCGCGCCGCCGGTGCACCCATCCCATCAAAACGACTTGCCTGCCTTCATCGGCGCCGGTTAAACTTCCGCAGTAATGGGTTCTTTTTTCTATTGTAATAAACCGACTCACAAAACATTTACCTCGCTTTTAAAAGATCCGTAACCGCCTCCAGAAGATGGTCCAGCGGCAGACGTTGTTGATTTTTCGAGTTCATGTCGCGCAGTTCGACACAGTTCTCCTCGATTTCCCTGTCCCCGAAGATCAGCGTGTAGGCGCTGTTGAGCTTATCCGCGCGCTTCATCTGGCTTTTGAGGCTTTTGCCGGAATAATCCATGGCCGCGCAAATTCCTCTCCGGCGCAGTTCCTGGGTCAGCGTAAAGGCGATTTTCTGCGCGCGCTCTCCCAACGCGGCGATAAAGATATCCGCCGAAGAGGAAACTTCACCGGCAGGCGGAAGACAGGCAATCAATCTTTCCATTCCGACGCCGAACCCGATGCCGGGAACGTCGGGGCCGCCCAGAAAACGGACCAGTCCGTCATAGCGGCCGCCGCCCGCCAGGGAATTCTGCGCGCCCAGCTCGCCGGATTTCACTTCAAAGGCCGTCCGGGTATAGTAATCCAGGCCGCGCACCATCCGCGGATTGATTTCATACGTCAGCTTCAGTTCATTAAGATAGCTTTTGACCCGGGAAAAATGCTCCAGACAATCCGCACACAGGAAATCCAAAATGCGGGGGGCGCCGGCAATCACCGAACCGCAGGATTCCACCTTGCAGTCGAAGACGCGCAGCGGGTTTACGTCCATGCGTCTCCGGCAGTCGGGGCACAGGGAACTTTCCTGGCCTTTCAAGTAATCTACCACCGCCCGGGAAAAAACCGGACGGCAGGCTTTGCAGCCCAGGGAATTGATCTCCAGAGACAGGTTTTCAATGTTCAGAGACTGCAGGAAGTGCATCAGCATGAAGATGACTTCCGCGTCGGAAGCGGGGCTCTCGTCCCCGAAAAGCTCCACGTCGATCTGGTGAAATTGGCGGAAGCGGCCCTTCTGCGGGCGTTCGCGGCGGAACATGGGGCCCATGGTGTAAAGCCGCGTCACCGGATCGGACGCGGAGAGGTTATGCTCAATGTAGGCGCGGATGACGGATGCCGTGGCTTCCGGGCGCAGCGTCAACAGTTCGTCATCACGGTCGCGAAACGTGTACATCTCCTTTTCGACGATGTCGGTGGTTTCACCGATACCGCGCTGAAACAACGACGTTTTTTCCATAATGGGGACGCGGATTTCGCAAAAACCGAAGCATTCAAAAATTCTGCGGGCCGTCAGCTCCACCCGGTGCCAGACGGGTGAATCCTTGGGAAGAATGTCCTTGATGCCTTTGATGGCGGTGATTTTTTCCATAGTCATATCTCAAAATAAATCGAGTGCTTCTAGCATATCAGCCCGTTGTTGGCAATGAAATATTCGGGGCCCGGCGTCTAACGAAGTCCGGGTCCGGTTTTTTGATCCAGGGAGTGACGGAAAGAGACTGTCCGTCAGAATCGATGGACACGGCGCCGTCCCGGTCCGTGCGGAAGATGGCGGCGCCGGCGGACCGGTAGCGCTCCAGAACGGCGGGATGGGGGTGGCGAAACACATTGTTTTTTCCGGCGCTGATGACGGCATAGCGGCAGGATACGACACGGAGAAAGTCCGGCGAACTGGAACTGAGGGAGCCATGATGCGGCACAAAAAGGACATCGCTTTTGAGGTCTTTCCCCGAAGCGGTCAAGAACGCTTCAATGGCCGCGGAGATATCGCCCGTCACCAGAAATCGCCTGGCGCCGTAGGTCATTTTGATGACCAGGGAAGCGTCATTGGTCTCCTGGTAGGACATCCCCTGAACGCCAGGAGGCGGCGGACGCAAGGGCCACAGAAACTGGAAGGTCACGCCGGATACAACCTCAGGCGGCGACTGCGCCGACAGGGTTCTGACCTTCACGCCGCGTTCGGCAACCGTTTTTTCCCACAGCCGGTAGAGATCATTGTCCGCTGTGAGACCGGCGCACCATACTTCCCGGACGTCAAAGGCATTGACGATATGAATCAGCCCCTGAAGGTGATCGGGGTGAGGATGTGTCAGCACGGCGATATCGACCTTTCGTATTCTTTTGGCGTAAAGAAAGGGGGCGATCACGGCCCGGCCCACGTCAAAGGAACTGTCGTGAAACCCTCCGCCGTCAATCAGCATGTTTACGCCCCCGGGCATCCGGACAAGAGCAGACGAGCCCTGGCCGACATCGATGGCCGTGATTTTCAAATGGCTGGAAAACTGGTCTTTCAGAACAAGGAAGGCGGCATCGGCAAGAATCAGCGCGGCGCAGACCAGAAGGCCGGTTTTGATCCACAGCGGCCGTCGCGCCGGAACGTCCTGAAGGTCTTTTGGTCTGTCCGTTGTCAGGGCTTCGATCAGGAAGTACATGAACGCGTAGAAAAGCGCTATTTCAAGGGCATTTGGCTTTATAAAACTCAAAGATGACCAGGGAAGCAAAGCCAGCTCCTCAATGATGCTGACGGCAATCCCGGTGAAAAAAGAAGCGATGGAAATGAAAAAACCGGCCAGCGCAGCCGAGAACACAGACGTCAGGATGAACATCATGGCGGGAATCAGCGCCAGGATGCCCAGCAGGGGGACCGCGACCAGATTGGCGATCAGGGCCACAGCCGAAACGCGGTTGAAATAAAAGGCGATGATCGGCAGGGTTCCCAGCGTGGCCGCGGTGGAGACCAGAAGAAAAAGGTACAGGCGGTTGACGCCCGCCGCAATCCAGCGGGGCGCTGCTGAGGGCAGGGGAATTTGCCGTTTACCCAGCTTTTCAACCCCGTAAAGAATGGCCAGGACCGCGCTGAAAGACAGTTGGAACGAAATCTCGAACAGCGCTTCGGGCGAGGCGATCAGAATGATCAGCGCCGCGCCGGCAAGAATATTGTAGAGGTCTTTCGGCCTGCCGATCAGCAGCGCGGCAAGGAAAGCCAGCGTCATGAGCGTGGAACGGAGAACGGGGGTTCCCATCCCGGCGACCAGCGCATAGATCAGAACCGGAACGATGGCTGCCGCCGTCGCGGTCTTGATGATGTTGAATTTCAGCATGCAATATTCCGAGGATTTGAACGCCAGAAGCATCAGGAAAAAAGCCGATGCCGCGACGATGCCGACGTGCAGCCCGGAAATGGACAGAATATGCGAGGTGCCGGTTTTGGCAAATTGGTCGCGCACGTCCTGCGGAAGGGCTTTTTGATCGCCGATGGTCATGGCCTGCAGGATTTCTCTCTGCGGGGAGGCGGCGTGGACTTCCAGCAGGCGTTTCAGATACAAACGGAAGCGTTCCAGCTTCAGTTTAAGGCCGCTCGCGGTGTCAGGGCGGATCAGAACAATGCCTGCCCGGTCGGAGACAAATCCGGAAACATAAAGGCCGCGGCGGTTCTGGCTGCGCTCGTAATCGAAGCTTCCCGGATTGTGAAAGCCTTGAATTTTCTTGATTTTCGTGTGAAAACGGATGAAATCTCCGTACTGAAACGAAAGGTCGGACGGTATCGCCACGCGAATTTTCCCCGTTACGGGTGCGGGCGTCTGGTTTTGAAGGACTCGCCGGCAAAGAACGATCAGCGTGCTTTTTCCAGGGAACGCCTGTTCGGTGGAAAGAACAACGCCCTCCAGAGTCATCTTTCCCTGGTCGGCCAGGTGCAGAACATGCTTCTCCTGACGGGCGAGGAAGAGTTGCCTTTGAATATTGAGCATTCCGGCCGTCAGCGTCAACAGGAGAAGCGCAATAAGCGCGGCGGCATTCCAACGGCGCCTGAGGCACAAAAGCAGGAGCGCCAGAACCGGCAGCATTCCGGCCAGCAAAACTTCCGGGGCCAGGACAAAGCGATCACCGATCAGAATACCGGTCATCAGGGCGATCAGAGGATACCATAAGGGTCTGCGCATGGGGGACAGGTCCTCTCAGCGGGAACCGCTCAATTGATTGGCTAAAAAATATAAAATATTATAAAAGCAGATCAACCACCTCGCAGCAAGCTGTCGAGGTATGAAATGAACGTCATACTATCGCAGCAAGCTGCGGAGAATGAACGCTCGTCCCGCTTACGCGGGATTCAAAATACGGACGCGGAAGAGCAACGGCACAGTCTATGCGGCAACCGATGGAATATGACGAGAGAACCTGGCGAAGGCTCAAACTGCTGATCGTGAGCAGGGTGGTTATCATCTCCGCATTTCTGCTGGTAACCCTGTTTCTTGGCGCCGTCAAACCGATCATTTTCATCTCCCGGGATGTTCTGCACGCCATTTATGCCGTGATCGTCGCGATGTTCATCCTGTCCGTCATTTATACACTGCTTTTGAGAAAAAAAAAGTATTTTCAGATCAATATCTATTTTCAGCTGGCCGTGGATATCGCGCTGGTTTCTTTTCTGGTGTATCTGACCGGCAGCATCGGCAGCAACTACTCCCTGCTTTACACGCTGGTCATCATCTATGCCGCCATTTTTCTGGGGCGCAGGGGCGCTTTAATTTTTGCGTCGGCCTGCAGTATTGCGTACGGGCTGGTGCTGGACCTCGAATATTTCGGCGTAATCCCCACTTTTTACGACACCGGCCGCGATTACACACTGGAGGCGGGGGATGTTTTCATCCGGATCGCCGTCCATATCCTGTCGTTTTACATCCTCGCTTTTCTGGCCAGCTTTGTGGTCGAGCAGGAAAAAAAGGCCAGGTCACTGCTGGCGGAAAGGGAGTCGGCGTTTGATCAGCTGGATCTGCTTTTTCGCAGCATCATCGAATCGGTGGACACCGGCATCATGACGACAACCCTTCAGGGCCGGATTAAGACGTTCAACCGATCCGCCGAAAAAATTACCGGCCGTCCGCTTCGATCCGTGGAAAACCGTCAGATCGAGGACGTTTTTCCCGTTTTTGCCCCTTTGTTTTCCGCCGGGGGGGAACCGCTGATGAAATCCAAGGGTGAAATAAGAATCAACGGCAGGGAAGGGACGCCGATGTATCTGGGATACGCGCTTTCTCCTTTGAAAGACCGCAAAAACGAGCAGATCGGACACATTCTGATTTTTCAGGATATGACGGAAATCCGGCGCATGGAGGAAAATCTCGAGAAAAGCAGGAGGCTTGCGTTGATCGGCGAAATGGCCGCCGGCCTTGCCCACGAAATGAGAAATCCCCTGGCGTCGATTACCGGCTCGATCCAGTTAATGGCGCAGACCCCTGATCTGGATGAAACGGACAAGAGACTCATGCAGATCATTCTGCGGGGCAAAGACCGCCTGGAAAGCTTCGTGAGGGATTTTCTTCTGCTGGCCCGTCCCGTGCCCGAAGCCAGGCAGTCCATCCGGCTGAATGACGTTGCCGAAGAAGTGGTGGAAAGCGTAAAAATGTCCGCCGACTGGACCGAAGACATCCGGCTGGAAAAAAAGATTTCCGGGGAAAATCGGGCGCTGGCCAATGAAGAGCAAATCCGTCAGATCCTTCAAAACCTGCTGACCAACGCCCTTCAGTCCATGGACGGGAAGGGTCAAATCGGTCTGGAAATCCGGACCGTGCGGCTGGAAGATGAAAAAGAGTATGCCGAAATCAAAGTCACGGACGACGGATGCGGCATTGAAGAAAAGGACCAAAAAAAGATTTTTGAACCGTTCTTTACCAACAAGGAGCGGGGAACGGGGCTGGGTCTGGCGATTGTCAACCGCATTGTGGACGGCTACCGCGGCAGGATCGCGATACAGAGCGCCGTCCATGAGGGGACGACGATCACGGTTTGGCTGCCCTGCCGGTAAGATCAAAGGAGCGCAAGCATGGCGAAAATACTGGTTCTGGATGATGATCAGGGGATGAGAGAGTTCATGGAAATCATGCTGGCCAAAGAAGGGTATGACGTCACCTGTACGGGCAAACCCGAGAAGGCGATCAGCCTGTGCCGCAAAACCGCCTACGATCTGGTGATCACGGATCTGAAAATGCCCAAAATCGACGGCATCGAATTTTTGAAAACCATCAAGGAACACCGGCCGGAAACCCTGGTCATCCTGATTACCGCCTATGCTTCCGGCGAGACGGCCGTCAATGCCATGAAGGAAGGCGCGTATGATTACGTGGAAAAAAGCGGCAACATCGACGAATTGAAGCAGGTTGTCCGACAGGCCCTGTTAAAGCAGGGATCGCTGAGCGAGGGACAGACGTTGAAAGAGAATCCGGCGGCCCAGACTTCGTTTTGCGGCA
>JAAZOZ010000363.1 GCA_012797505.1 Smithella sp.
TCCTCCGCCCGCCTGCGCTCGGTGATGTCTTCAAACACAACACAAAATCGACCTTTTGTGTCCCAGGGCCGATAGGCATTGCAGTGATAAAGTTTTTCGGTCGGTTCGTGATACATATCGAAAGTGCTTGGTATTCCTGTGGTTGCAACGTCACCGTATGCCTTGACCCAGCTTGCCTCCGTGTTGGGCCAGACCTCATGCACGGTTTTTCCCCTGACTTCGTTGTTCTTGACGCCCGTGATGCGTTCGTATGCATCGTTGATATAGACAAACCGGTAGCTGACAAAATTTCCGTCCCGGTCAAAAACCGACTCGAAAAGCACAAATGCATTCAGCATGCTTTTGAAAAGAGCCCTTAGCTCGTGCTCGCTCTCCCGAAGCGCATCCTCGATCCGTTTGCGCTCCGTGATGTCGGTCATAAAATTCAGCGTCGCGGGCTTGCCTTGCCAGTTGATCAGAACCGTATCCAACTGCACCCACAGCAAGCTTCCGTTTTTACGAAGCATCCGAAAAGTGTAACTCCGGGGAATATCTTCGCCTTGAAGACGTCGGGTGTGACGGTCAGTGATCATATCGCGGTCATCCGCATGGATAAAATCGACAAATGGCCTGGAAGTGATCTCCTCGCCGGAATAACCGGTGATCTGGGCCGTCATGGGATTGAGAAACGCCACCCTGCCGTCCTGGGCGACAAAAATCGCCTCGCCGGCATTTTCAAAGAGGGCGCGGTATTTCTCCTCGCTTTCCCGAAGCGCACATTCCGCCTGCTTGCGGTCGGTAACATCGTCATAGATCGCCACGACCTCTCCGGAAGGCAATTTATAAACATGATTTTCGCGCCAGCCCGAAATCCGGTTGTCCTGATAAAATGAAACGTTGTGATCTTCGGAATTGCCCGTTTTCCAGACCCGTTGAAAAACCGAAAAAAGCCCGAAGTCGCTGACGCCCGGGAAGACCTCCGTAACCCGCCGCCCCAGGATTTCCTCCTTCTGAATCTTTTCCAGCCGCTCAGCCGCGGCATTGAAATCCCGGATCACGAAATCCGCCCCGTCTTCGACGGCTTCATAAATCGCGACGCTGCTGCTCATGTGTTGAAAGAGTTTGTAGTAGCGGTTTTCACTTGCGCGCAACGCCTTCTCCACCTGCCTTCGCTCCGATTCGAATTGCTCCAACTGGGCAATCCGCTTTCTTAAGGAAGCCAGTTCGCCGATCAAGGTCTGCTTGGTTTTGGCTTGATCTTTCATGAGGATGTCTCGTTCACTGGTTGATGGTTCTTGTAGTTAAAAAAGCGGCCGGAAAAAAATTGAGAGAGAAGATTCGTTGACCGCCTTGTGAACATTCAGTCTATGTTTTCCGATTTCAATGACAAATCCATGGTGCTCCGTTTGTTCCATTTGGCCTGTTGACGCTCTTTGTCGGCGAGGACAGGCTCCGGAAAGGCCGGACGAAATCCGTTAAAGATAGGTATCGCGCATGCGGTGCAGCAAGGCGTGGTACTTTTCGTGAACCCCTTCGCCCGTCTCTTCACGCTCCACGCGGTCGAAGCCTTCCAGAAGCTCTTTTTGCGCGGCGGGGTTCAGGCGCTGGTCCGCCATCATAAACAGAACATGGTCTTCCTTGTCGATATGATTCCGTAAAAGCTGGATGTAGCCGCGGGCTTTTTCCACAAACGTTCCGGCGGCGGAGGCGTTGCCGTTTTTCATCCGCCCGATAGCCTCCTCCATGCTTTTGGCAAAACCGCGGCCCATAGCATGTTCTCGCAGCATCACGGCGATGGGTCCGTCGTTTTGCGGCATGCCGGCTTTCTCCAGCGCGGGGAAAAGCAGTTTTTCTTCCTTGGCGTGGTGGCACTTGTCGGCAAAGCCCCGGATGAAATCGATGATGGCGTCGAGGTCTTCCGTTTTTACGGCCTGGCCCAAGTCCAGCTTTTTGCACACCGCTTCCATAATCTTCAGCATCAAAAGGACGAGTTGATGTTCTTCTTTCAAAATACCGGTCGGGTTCATGACGATTTTTCTCCTTGAAGGAATGAATAACAAAGCCAAACGATTTACGCCCGGCTGTCCGGTATTGGGGTTGCTCAAAGAATAAGACAAACGCCGTGCGATGTCAATGGGAAGAATAGGGAGGAATAGGGCAGCTCGGGTTGAACATCAAAAGCGGTTGTGGTATAGGAAAATTAAACTGGTTTGCCTTTTTCGCATTGCACGTTGATGTTCCTGAAACCAAACAAGGAGGTCTATGAGCGATGTCCGAAGAAACA
>JAAZOZ010000364.1 GCA_012797505.1 Smithella sp.
CAAGACCGAAAACGTGGTACAGAAAACTCGTGGACATGCTCCCCCTCCTTATATCGGAAATCTTCGTCGATTCCCTTTTGGGGGTTCATGTCCATCTTTTCAACAAAAAAAGTACGCATCAACCGGATGAACCATAACTTTCTCCACGGTCTCCCGCAGACTGAAGGTTTCAGAGACCACGTTGAGCTGTTCCGCTTCAATCTTGGAAATATCCAGAACATCGTTGATCAAGCTCAGCAAATGCTTCGCGCTGTTGTAAACCATCTTGAGCTGCTTGTCCTGTTCATCGTTTAACGGACCGCCCAGGCGCTGCAGAAGAATACCGGTAAAGCCGATGATGGAATTGAGCGGCGTGCGCAGTTCATGCGACATGGTCGCCAGAAAAGCGGATTTCAGGCGATCCGCCGATTGCGCTTTTTCCATGGCGAGGGCCAACTCGGCCGTCCGCTCGATAATCCGCCCTTCCATTTCCGCATTGATTTTTTGCAACTCCCTGGTGCGCGCATTGACCTGATACTTCAGGATAACGCTGCCCCCCAGACTCATCAGCAGCACAATACCGGTAATCAAACCGAGAATTTGCAGCCACACCGGCAGCTTGAAACGCACCTCTTCGGATGTCCATTTTTTCAGGGTTGCATAATACGCTGATTTTGTGTTTTTTTTCAGGAAATCAAGATGTTTGTCAATGGCGTCCAGCAATTCCTGGGATTGATTTTTCGGGGCGGCGAAAAAAAGCGCGGACGGTTCAAAAACAATTGCCGTATCGACCAGATCATACTTCCGGGCATGCATAGAGCCGTAAAATTGATTGGCAACGGCAGCGTCAACCTCTCCTTTGGCCACCATTTCAAACATGGTTTTATAATCCGCAACGGCAACAAGCTTCGTATCCAATCCAAATCCCCGGCTGAAACGGGTGAAAGCCTCCTGCTGAACCGATTGATCCAGAATCGCGACACGTTTGCCGTTCAAATCCAATATGGATTGTAATCCGCTGCCTTTGCGGGCGTAGGCCTGAAACCAGGAGGACAGCACCTGAATTTTGTGAAAGGAGAATTTCTTTTCCCGCTCAGCCGTCAGGGCCACATCCGGCATCAAATCAATCTGGCCTTTCTCCAGGCGCTCCAGTCCCTCGGCCCAGGTGCCCGCCACATATTGCAGTTCCCAGTCTTCTTTTGACGCGATATATTTGATAATATCAACAAAGATTCCGGAAGGCCGGCCGGATTCGTCCGTGAAAACCTTGGGCGAGTTTTCATAAACCCCGATTTTTACCACCCGGCTTTCGGCCAGAGCCATGGAACTGCACCCGAATGAAACCAGCGTCAGAATAAACAACCAGCGCATCAGGTGCGCGAAAAAGATGACGGCTTTTCCTTCAGCATTTTTCCGGTGACATTTGAACATAACATTTCTTCCTAATAGTTTATGGTCATCTGTAATCCGACGAGCTGTCTGGTCCATTCCCACCGACTGTTCACATTTGAAAAATCCATTCTGAAATAGGGTCCTACGGAAACATGCGCCCCGATATTTTTGTTGATGCCCGCCTTTATTCTGTTGAGCATCACCGCCTTATCGCGGTTTTCGTAAAACAGCTCCCATCCGACATAGGGCTGCAACAAAAGATCGGGGAGGGAGATATTCAGTGTATTCTTGATTCTGGCGTCATTCCAGTCCGGCGTAATTCTGTATTCATAGCGAATCTGATTGAATACCTTGAAATTAAAAAAAGTTTTGGACAGGTTCAGATTGATGCTGGGTTTTTGCTCCAGAGCCCAGTGTCTGTCTTCATCCTTGGAATACCCCTGTTGATAATACGCCAGAACGGAAAGCCAGGCCACCGGCGTCTGGTATTGCAGGCCGATGCCCCATTCCGTATAGTCATAATTGGACATCTCATCGTCAGCCTGGATAAACACATAGGAAACAGCGCGGTATTTTTCATTGAAGTTGTAGGAAAAATTCAAATCCGCGCGAAAAGATGTGTCATGACCCGCATAAAGGAGGGGAGCAGGCATCAAAACAAACAATGATGCAACAAGAACAATACCAAAGCGCAAAAAACATATTCTTCGCATCATCAACCCTGTTTCTTTTATGTGACGCTGTAAGAAACCTATCGAGCATGCTTCACATCCATCAGCCTTTGCCTGTGAAGATCCCTAACATTCATTTGTGACGTTCAGACGATGTGAGGGATTCCCTCAATCCTTCAGAGCTTTTTTCTCCGTCGACTGTTCACGTTTCGGCAGGTGCAACTCCACTTCCGACATGAACGTGTCCGGATTGATGGGCTTTTCGATATACCCGTTGCAGCCGACCTCCATGGCCTTTTCACGGTCGCCGACCATGGCATGCGACGTCACGGCAACAATGGGGATGCCCGATA
>JAAZOZ010000055.1 GCA_012797505.1 Smithella sp.
GCAGGTGCAACTCCACTTCCGACATGAACGTGTCCGGATTGATGGGCTTTTCGATATACCCGTTGCAGCCGACCTCCATGGCCTTTTCACGGTCGCCGACCATGGCATGCGACGTCACGGCAACAATGGGGATGCCCGATACCTGAGGGTCGGCCCGCAGATGTTTCGCGACCGTATAACCGTCCATGACCGGCAGCTGAATATCCAGCAGAATCAGGTCCGGTTTCAACTCGGCCGCCCTGTCAATGCCTGTCTGCCCGTCCATGGCGGCATGTACCGTATAGCCGTTTTTCTCCAGAATAAACCGGACCAGATAAAGGTTTTGTTCATTGTCTTCAATGACCAGGATATTCCCCTTCATGCCTTGTCTCCTTCTTGCGGTAATGAAAATGTGAAGGTGCTGCCCTGCCCCCAAACGCTTTCCGCCTCGATCTCACCGCCCAGCAAATGAGCCAGCTTCTTGCAGATGGACAGGCCCAGCCCCGTGCCGTCGTATTTGCGCGTGAGGCCGGATTCAATCTGCCGGAAAGCATTGAAGAGCTTGCCCATGTCTTCCGGCTTGATGCCGATTCCCGAATCGGAAACCACCAGAACAATTTTACGGTCTTTCACAAAGCCGCGCAGCCGGACACCTCCCTGCTCGGTGAATTTGACGGCATTGCTCAGCAGATTGAGAAGGATCTGCTCCACCCGGCGGCGATCGCTGATGATCGTGCCGATATCCGGCGCGATGTCCGCCGAAAGCGATATTCCTTTGCTGTCCGCCAGCGGCTGGGACGTTTTCAACACATTCTCCAGCGACTCGCGCAGATTGAACGACTCGTGGGCGACATTGAGCTGTTCTGCCTCGATCTTGGAGAGATCCAGGACGTCGTTGATGAGATTCAACAAATGCCTGGCGCTGTTATAAACCATGGATAGCTGCTTGTCCTGCTCTTCGTTCAGGGGCCCTCCCAGACGCTGCAGCAAAATGCCGGTAAAACCGATAATGGAATTGAGCGGCGTGCGCAGTTCGTGGGACATGGTGGCCAGAAAAGCCGATTTCAAATGGTCCGCGGATTCGGCACGTTCCTTGGCGACTTCCAGCTCCGCGGTGCGCTCGCGCACCTGCTCCTCCAGACGGCTGCGGGAGGTTTTTTCAGAGTCGCGAAGCGCCGCCTCCGCGCGCTTTCGACGGGACAGGTTGAACAGCAGCGCCAGAATCAGCACCGCCTGGAGAAGAATAATCGCCGCCACCGCAATAATCTTGCCTCTGTTTTCCTCCCAGAAGGTCACCTGCCGGTAGCGGATATCGCTGCGGTCGGGAAGTCTTTCCGGGGAAATCTTCCATTTCTCGATTTGCCGCCAGTCGTAGATGTCGCGGGCCTCCGCAACGGTTTCCGTAAGCGGCGCGTCCGGCCCCGCCCGAAGCAGCTTCAGGGCCGTTTGAGCGGACGCTTCCCCGTAAGCTTCCGCGCTGGACAGCTTGCCGCCGACAATGCCCAGTCCGAGAACCGTGTCGTAAAAGGAGAAGATCGGCGCCTTCGAACGCGGTGCGACGGCTTTCATGACCTGGACCGTGGTCAGGGGCTTCCCATCCCGATCCTGAAGATAAACGAGCATCAGAACGGCCGATGCTTCCGGGAGGCGCTCGAGCGTCGCCGCCAGTTCCCCGGCCGGCAGGCCCTGCAGATATTCCACGGTTTTGGGCCATCCCTTTCCCGCAAGAGCCTCTTGGGCTACTTTTTGATAGTTCAGATCGTCCGCGCCGCTGCCGCACACGACGACCAGACGCTGCGTTTCCGGGAGAAGAACGCGAATGCGCTCGATCGTATCCGGTATGGCGTTGGCGCCGCTCCGGACCAGACCGGACTGGGGTCTGCCGGAAATCACCGCCAGTTGTTTTTTGGCGGGAAGAACAAAGACGACGGGAATCCCCGGGAA
>JAAZOZ010000365.1 GCA_012797505.1 Smithella sp.
CATGGATTTCTCCCTTCGGTCGAAATGATAAAAATGACTGTTATTCAAAACTCTCAATTCGTCAAAGGGCTCTCGGCGGACTTCAACCGCCAGGGGATAAGCCCCGCCACGCGCGCAACAAAAAAGCCCCCGCCGAAAAAACCGCGGGGGCTCCATTTGATCTGAAAGCCTTTTAAACGGAAGGCTTTCTTATTTATTTTTTATAATCGACGGCCGCTTCCACGCGGCGATTCTTCGCCCGCCCCGCTTTGGTCTTGTTGGAAGCAACGGGTTTTTCCTGGCCGTAGCCGACGGCTTTCAGCCGCTTGGCATCGATGCCGCCTTTTTCAACCATGTAGTTCTTCACGGAGTCCGCACGCTTTTGAGAAAGACTTTTGTTGTAAGCGGGCTTGCCCACGTTGTCCGTATGGCCTTCGATGGTCAGGTCGAGGTCCGAATGTTCTTTCATCACATCGACCATATGATCGATATCCTTGGTGTAATTCTTTTTGATGGTGGCCTTGTCGAAATCAAACAAGACTTCCAGCGTCGCTCTTCCCATCTCATCGACTTCTTCGCGCACCTGGGTCTTGGGCTGGGGCTTCACGACTTCTTCAACCACCACGGGAGCCGCCGCCGCAACAGCAGGTCTGGATTCTTCAACGACCGGAGCGGCCGCAGCCTGGGGCTTGGCCGCCTCCTCCACGACCGGCTCGGCCGCGGAAACAGCCGTCGCCGTCGTTTTCTTGGCGCCGCCGAAAGCGAAATTCAACCCGAGGGACGCGAGCATATTGTTGTGAAACCGGTCGATCGGCATGACGTGGCGAATATCCAGACGAAGGGCGAACCAATCCGTCAGGAACCACTTCAGACCGTACCCGTAATCAAAGGTAAACTTGTTGTCTTTGTAATTGTCCGTCCCGTAATCCGAATCGTCCTCAAATACCCCATAGGAATAGTGGACGCCTCCAGCACCAACCGCCAGGAAAGGCACCAGCGCCTGATTCGGCAAAAGATGGAAAATAATCTCGCCGCCGTACCCCGTAAAATCAACATTCTTTTTGGGAGACCAGGCATTGTTTTCTGTTTGGGAATAATGAACGTATCCTTCGATGCCGATGTACTTGTTGAAGTTGTATCCCAGACGCAGCCCGACCAAGGGCCCCGCCTGATCGATGTCTTCGTTCCCTTCAAACGTGTACAAACCCAGAGTCGGCGTGATCGTAAAAGACCCCGCCCTCACCTGCGCGTTGCCTGTAGAAACCAGCAACGCCACCAGCAGGACAACAACCAATGAAGCAAATTTTTTCATAATTTCTCTCCTTAAAATAACCGTAATCTTTACGTTTAATCAATCTTTGTTAAATCAAGCCAAACCGCCCTGATTCCACTAAAAAATAAAAGGCTTATGAATTCTCTGACGCATTATGTGCAATGTTTTTATAATCAATCACTTAAGTGATGTCAATATAATTTTTCATTTATATTTATCACCGAAATTGCGGGCAACCGGGAAATGCTTTCCCTGTTAACCATTCTTGAGCGCGTGAGTGGACGCATTCATCACTGCCTGCGGCGCCGCAACGCTTCGATATCAAAATCATTTAAACGAACTGAATCAGCTGAATCATCACGCCGTCGGGATCCCGGAGAAAGGTCGTGAGTCGGTCCGGCCGGGGATGAAACGGATCCATCAGGACGCAGGCGCCCTTTTCGCGGGCCTGGCTCACTAATTCCCGAATATCCTCAACAATCAGGCTGAAATGATTCAAGCCGGTCATGGAAGAAGGATCCGATTGGGTATCCCCGGGATTGGCCTGCTCAATCTCAATGGAAATAGCATCGTTTCCCACAAAAACAAATTGCTTTCCCCAGATTTCCACCCGGTCGATCACTTCCAGTCCCAGAATGTCCCGGTAAAATTGGACGGACGCCTCGCTCGCGGCGGCTTTGATCCCGACATGATACCATTTCATATCAGCCCCCAAATTTCTCTTTGGTCAGTTTGAAGCACTCGGAGGCCACATCAATCGTCCTGAGAATATCCGATTCCGTCATGGCGGCGCAGACAAACCAGTTGTGGTGCGGATGGAAAAAGATGCCTCGCCGCGCCGCCTCACCGCAGAAAAACCGGTTTTTCTCAAAGAGGGGATCGTCGGCAAACGTCATGTAGGGCATCGCCGGGGGACCGGTGACATTGACCTGCAGGCCCGCCGCGTTTGCGGCCTGCCTCAAGCCTTCCATGAGCAGAGTCCCCGTCTTGCGAATGTACTCGATGGCGCCTGCGGCCTGAATCTCGTCGATGCAGGCCAGCGCCGCCGCAAAGGGAACGCCTGAAAAGTAATGTGTACCGGTAAAGAAAATATTTTTTGCCGCATCCATCATTTCTTTCCGAGCTGCCGCCACGGAAATGGCATATCCGTTCGCCATGGCCTTGCCGAAGCATTGGATATCGGCGTTGAATCCGTAATGAATGGAGCTTCCCGCCAGTTCAAGGCGAAAACCGCAGCGGACATCGTCGACAATGATCATGAACCGGTGCTTTTGCGCCAGTCGGTTGACGGCGGCCACGAATTCCTTTGCCGGCAGCTCCTGGTCCCTCATGGAATCGTGCCGGTGCGGCGTCAGCATGATTCCGGCGACGGCGCCTTCGTGCTCGGAAACGACCCGCTCCAGATCCTCCACGCTGTTGTATTCAAAATAATGGACATGCGTCTTCCATTCTTCCGGAACCCCCTGCCCGTGGGGCTGACACCAGAAGTGGGAGCCGTGGTAGGACCCGTGCGCCAGCAGGATGTCCTGCTTCCCGGTGAATATCCGGGCCAGCGTGATGGCATACGACGTCACATCGGAGCCGTTTTTTCCGAAAACACACCAGTCCGCGCCATGAATCGTTCCCACGATTTTTTTGGCGAGCGGAAGCCACAGATCGGACGGCAGCGTGAAGCAGTCTGCGTTTTCCCATTGTTTTTTCGCCGCCGCGTCGACCTTCGGGTGCTTCAATCCCAGGAGGTTGGTTCCGAAGGAGCACATGTAATCGATAT
The DNA here is from genome assembly GCA_012797505.1 of Smithella sp. Classification (GTDB taxonomy): domain Bacteria; phylum Desulfobacterota; class Syntrophia; order Syntrophales; family Smithellaceae; genus UBA8904. The sequence continues at coordinate 3,024 of JAAZOZ010000365.1, forward strand.
ATTCGTTTCCGTCCACATCCCATATTCTGCATCCCTCGCCGCGCCGGATAAAGGCCGGATAAGACCCGAAGGTGAGAAAGGCCGGTGTGCGGGGTCCGTAAATGCCGTTGGGAACGTATTGCTGCGCTTCCTCAAACAACCGGTACGATTCAGTAAATTCATAAAGTTTCATGACAGCCTCCCCTAATGAAATTGATCGATTAAGCGCCTGTTGCGCGAAGGATATAGGACAGGGATATTCCGAGGTAGGTTCCGATGACCCAGCCGATGATGCCGGTCATGACCCCGGAAAGTACGATTTCCTTATTCTTCAAAGCCGAAGCGACCATCGGCACGAGCGGGGGCGAGCAAATTCCCGCCACGGACGTAATGATGACGGTGTCCGTGTCGATTTTGAATATTCTTGCCAGCGCCACATGCAGCACAATGCACAGGGCTATGGTGAACGTAACATAAGCAAGCATGATCGGCGCCGTGGATACGAGGCGGTTAAAGTCAGCCATGGAACTCACCACAAGGCAGAAGATCAGGATGAAATAATTGCCCGCCTGGTAGGTCATCTTGATATTCCGGATTCGGGGAACAAACGAAAAAACGATCCCCAGCGTGGAGATGGTTAGAATGGCGGCGACAAAAGCGATATCCTC
>JAAZOZ010000366.1 GCA_012797505.1 Smithella sp.
GCGGGCGTTGATGATTTTGAAGGCGATCTCGCTCGAGATGCGGCCCGTCGAACAAATCATCTTGTCTTCCAGGCTGATGCGATGGAGGGCCGCGTGGCCGATGACTTTATCGATGGCGTTATGGCGGCCGATCTCGTCGAAAAAGACCAGCCTCTCGCCCTCCAGCGAATAGAGAGCGGCGCTGTGGACGCCGTGCGTGGCCTCATGCTCCCGCGAATAAGCCAGAAACTCGCTCATGGATTGCAGAATCGTGTTCGCCCTCACCTGCGGCAGCTTTTTACGGATCAAATTCTCCGACGGCCAGTTCTTTTTGGCTCGCCCCCCTGCCGCGGTAATCGTTTTAATGCGTTCGAGCTTTTCCGTGATGATCCTGTCTTCCGCCAAAAGGACATTGACCGTCAGACGGGCTTCGTCGATGTCCAGTTCCCTGATTTGATCCAGCTCGCCGATTATCCCCTCGGTGATCAGATAGCCGGCCATGTGCTCCTTCAGATAACTGCCGGAACAGGCCATTGTGATGTAGGGGCTGCCGTTGATGCTCAGCGTCACGGCGTATTCCGCGGAAAACGGCAGAGACACTTCGGTAAAACCGCCGTCCCGATACTCATGCAAAAGAACCTTTTCATTCACCGGCAACGTCATTTTTTTGTCTCCAAACTTTTTGTCCTTTTACCAGCAATAATAATGATTGACAAGAATTAAGCAAATTAACTATCCTGCCGCATCAGCAAAATCAAAGGGAGGAACCATGCTCAGCCGAACTGCCGCCGTTCTCATCCTGATCGATTTTCAGGGCAAACTGGCCCAGTCCATGTGCAACAAGGAACAGCTTTTTGCCAACGCCATAAAACTGATCCGGGGATTTCGGGCGCTCGGCCTGCCCATTCTGGTCACGGAGCAGACCCCGGAAAAACTGGGAACGACGATACCGGAGGTGGCCCTGGAGCTGGGAGACGCCAAACCCATTGCCAAGGAAACGTTCAGCTGCTGGGCCAATCCCCTTTTCCACGATCAACTGGAATCCCTCACCCGTCGCCATGTCGTCCTGACCGGCATTGAAAGCCACGTCTGCGTTTACCAGACGGCGCTGGACCTGATGCAGAACGGCTATACGGTTCATCTGGTCACCGACGCCGTCTCTTCCCGAACACCCGAAAATCGCAAAGTCGGCATACAGGCCGTCAAAAGCGCCGGCGGAGAGCTTACGTCGGCGGAAATGGTTTTGTTCGAGCTGCTGAAGAGCGCCGCCGATCCGAAAGCCAAAGACATTTTTAAAATCGTGAAATAAGGAAAACGGCATGATCCAAATCGAACAATTCCGCTACGGGGACAATCTGGCTTACCTTCTTTACGGCAAGAGCGAAGCGATGGCCATCGACGGTGGCGCCTGGCGGGAAATCCTGACCTTTCTGAAGCAGCATGGCTTGAACCTCAGATTTGTGACCAATACGCACCGGCACCATGACCACACGCCGGGTGACGACCACCTCCTCGGAAAAACAAAAGCGGCGTTTCTGGACTGCCGGACGCTGGCCGATCAGGAAAGGATTCTTCTGGACGGCGAGCCGGTCGTCGTTTACCGGACACCCGGGCACTCCGAGGATTCCGTCTGCTTTCACGCGGGGAACGATCTTATCACCGGCGACACGCTGTTCAACGCGACGGTCGGCAATTGCTTTACCGGGGACCTGCGCGGATTTTTTGAATCGATCCGACGCCTGATGGCGCTCCCGAACGATACGCGCATCTTTGCCGGTCATGATTACCTGCGCGATTCTCTGGCTTTTGCCCGGCTTCTGGAGCCGGACAATCCCGAAATCGAACGCTTCCGGCAAACCTGCGATCCGTATTTCCTCCACTCCACGCTGGCCGAGGAAAAGAAAATGAATCCCTACCTGCGCTTCAACGAAGAAGCGATTGTCCGGCTGCTTCAGGAACGCAACCTTCCACGCGCCACCGAATGGGAGCGCTGGCAGTCGCTGATGACGATCGATTAGGAGGATAGGCTGAAGACCGAAGGCTGGAGGGTGAAGCAAAATATTCAACAAAACAGGAGGCATATCATGGCCAGAATTCAAGTTGGAGATGGGTTTGGAGACTTCTCGTTAAAGAGTCACACGGAAGCAACAGTGGACACGGCCGCATTGCCGGACAAAAAAGTCCTGCTGTCCTTTCATCCGCTGGCCTGGACGGAAGTCTGCGCCAGGCAAATGCAATCGCTGGAGGCCAATTTTGATGCTTTCCGGAAGCTCAACACTGCTCTCCTGGGAGTTTCCGTGGACAGCGTGCCCTGCAAAAAAGCATGGGCCACAAATCTCGGCATCGAAAAAGTCGATCTCCTGGCGGATTTCTGGCCCCACGGCGGCCTCGCCGCGAGGCTGGGTCTCTTCATCGACAAACTCGGCTTTTCCGAACGGGCCAACGTCATTCTGGACGAGAAGCGAAAAGCCGTCTTCGTCAAAGTCTATCCGCTTCGGGAATTGCCGGACATCCAGGAAGTTCTGGATTTTCTGAAAAAGTAGCGCAGGTCTGCAAAAGACATTATGTCATGTAACTGTGCAGACTGGGCAGTAAATTCACGCCCAGATACGTGAAGAGCATGCAGCCGAAGCCGACAATCGCCATCACGGCCATCCGCCGGCCGCGCCAGCCGCGCGCCAGACGGGCATGCAGCATCACGGCGTAAATCAGCCAGGTAATGAGCGACCAGGTTTCCTTCGGATCCCAGCTCCAGTAGGAGCCCCAGGCATAATGCGCCCAGACGGATCCGGTCACGATGCCCAGCGTCAGAAAAATAAACCCCAGCGCCGTGCAGGAATAC
>JAAZOZ010000367.1 GCA_012797505.1 Smithella sp.
GCTCACGCTCCTCGAAATGACATTTTTCAAAGGTCTCAGGAAACCACGCTCCCTGAAAGGTCCGTCATCGCCGCTGCCGGCAGTCCAGAAGCTCCTCGTAAATGGATAAAACACGCTCCGCGACCGCATCCCAGCTGTTCTGCCGGGCCGTCTCCCGGGCCGCCCGGCCCATTTTTTCCCGGCTCGACCCGTCGAGAAGAAGCGCCAGACGGCTGGCGATCTCTTCAGGCGCCGCATCCGCCGCAACCACGCTGCCGTTGATCCCCTCCCGGACCAGGTCCCGGGCGCCGACGCGGTCGCTGATCAGAACCGGCAGGGAGGCAGCCATGGCCTCGAGCACCACCATGCCGAAGGTGTCGAAGCGCGAGAGCATGGCGTAGAGGTCCGCGGCCCGGTAGAGAAAAGGGATTTCGGCCCCCGGAACGACGCCCGCAAAGACGATCCGTTCACCGATGCCGAGGGTTTCGGCCAGGGCTTTGTGCTTCCGGACATCCCCCTTGCCCGCCACGATCAGACGGAAGGGCGGCGCGCCCCCCCGGGCGGCCAGGAACGACAATCCCTTCATCAGGGCATCGAGCCCCTTGATCTCGAAGTTCATGGAGACAAAGAGAATGACCCTCTCCTCCGGCCGGATGCCGAAGCGGCCGGCCAGGTCGGCCCGGCAGGCCGCGCGATCCGGCGCGGAAAAAAGATCGGGGTCGACGCCGGGGTGAACCACGCACACCCGCTTCGGATCGACGGGGTATTCTTTCAGCAGGATCTCCCGGGTCAGGCCGGAAACGGGCAGCAGGCGGCACTGCGGATCGGCGAGCAGTTTTTCCTCGACGCCGACCGTAGCCCGGTCGTAGAGGCTCATTCGCTTGCGGCGCACCCGGCGGACCCAGAAACGGTGGGGAACGCCGTGCAGGGTGGCCAGATCGGCCCGGAAGATCCGCTCGTGGGAGTGGATGATGTCGATGCCGCACCGTCGTATCTGACGGTCGGCAAAGAAGGCAAAACTCGGGGTGGTCAGGAACTTCGGAAAGGACAGGATCGGCGTCTTGTGAAAAACGATCCGTTCGGATCGGGCGACCCAGCGGTTGGCAAAGACATGAAACCGAAAGCGCCCGTCCCGGGCCAGCCGCTCGGTGAGTTCGGCGGCAAACCCCTCCGCCCCGCCCACCAGGCCGTATTTGGGAATCACCACGGCAATGCTGTACAACCGATCCGCCATCGCTCGTCACCGCGCCCTGAAGAGGAGGATTTTCCCCGTGTCGGGGTGGCTCCACTGGCCGAGGAGGACGAAGTCTTTCCCGTAGGGCGAGAGGAGGAAATCGAACCAGTCGGCCGGCCAGTTTCTCTCTTCCCAGACCAGATACTTCATCCCCTTTGCTTTCATTCTCTCGACGAACGGTCCATATTCCCGCCCATCCCACTCCCGATAGTGGTAGAATTCGTCGGGACAGGGCGCCCCCCGGAAACCGAGATTTGCGTAAAAGAGAATCCAGCGAGAGCTGACGCCGACCGTCATAATCTCGATTTTTTTCCCGCTTCCCTCCCGGTCTGCAATCGTTTCGCCAATGGTCCGGTAGATGACCTTGTCGTCGCCCCGGGGCTTGATGTCCTTGGGCAGGGTGGCGGCCAAAACAGCCAAGCCTATCAGGACAATGGCGGCCCCTTGTTTAAGGTTGAATCGCAAATGCAGCCAGGAGATCAGCCTTTCCAGGCCGGCGCCGAGGAAGAAAAACGAAGGGAAAAGCACGATGGCCAGCCAGCGATTTTCCATCTGCCAGTCGATGAAGACCATCAGATAGAGGAGCAGAAAACCGGTCAGCGTGAGCAGCAGAAGGTAAACGATCCGCCCATCCGCGGCGATCCTCTTTCGGAGTCCTCCCAATCCCATAAGATAGAGGATCACGAAGGGGTAGAAAAAGGTTTCCAGGGCATTCTGGAAAACCACGCCAAAACCAACGAACCAGATGATGTCTTTGAGGTTTTGTAGAAATTCCGGAGAGAGACTCTGCGGAGATTGGAAAATCATTTCCCGGAGCGTTGCGGTCAGCCGGGTGTATCCGGCAAAAGACCGGGTAAGCCATAACGGAATATCCTGCAGCCGGTACATACTGACGCTATCAGGACGCCAGAGCCATTGAATGCCGAACCCCATCAAAAGCAGCAGCGCCGCGGGCGCCACAAAGATCAGAATTCGACGCCAGGGCCGCTCCCTGCCGTCGAGCAGCAGCCACAAGGGGGTAACCAGGAAAAAGATGACGCTCTCAATCCGGGCCCAGATCGCCAGGATGAAGGCGGCGCAGGCCAGCAGCAGTCCGGAGGGGAGCCGCCCCTGGGGCCGCGTGATGACCCAGAGGCCGCAAAGGGTGAAAAACCAGCAGACCGGATCCCGGATGATGTCCACGCTGCCGTCCACGAGCATGGGATTCATGGCATGGATCAGGGCGATCAGGAACGAAACCCCCGCAGAAAAGAAGTTTCTGGAAAGGCCGTAGAGGGGAATGAGCGTCAGAACGCCGAAAAAGACGGAGACGGCTGTGGCAGCGGTGACCCAGTTTTTGCAGAGGGCGTAAAAACCGGCGATCAAAAGACTGTTGATGTAAGGATAGCGGATCGTGCAGCTGGTCACGGCGTCCCAGAGGCCAAAGTAGATCGCCCGGGCCTGCTGGATGTAGACGGTTCCGTCGGAATTCATGATATCCGTCTGGCCCCAGGCGAAAAGCCGGATCGCCAGCCCCAGGATGAGAATCAGGGACAGCGCAGAGAGATCATTTTGAGCGGCGCGCCGCCGGTTATTCTCCGGAACGCAAACGGGTGCCTTGCGGAAAAACATCCGGTTCTCCTTGTCCGGATCGGATTAAATCCATTCCATTTTCATTTCACGAACGTTTTGGTTCTATCGGGCCAGCCTCGCCGCGTCCAGCGTGTTCTTCATCAGCATGGCGATGGTCATGGGACCCACGCCGCCGGGAACGGGCGTGATGGCGGACGTCTTGGGAGCGACTTCATCAAAGGCGACATCGCCCGCCAGTTTGCCGTTTTCCAGCCGGTTGACGCCGACGTCAATCACCGCCGCTCCCTCTTTGACCATGTCCGCGGTGATCATGCGCGGCTTGCCGATGGCGGCAATCAGGACATCGGCGCGTCTTGCCGCGGCGGGCAGGTCCCTCGTTTTGGAATGGCACATCGTCACCGTGGCATTTTGGGCCAGAAGCAGAAGCGCCATGGGCTTGCCGACAATGTTGCTGCGCCCGATCACGACTGCGTCTTTGCCGGAAAGGCTGATGCCGGTGCGGGCAATCAGCTCCATGATGCCCCGGGGCGTGCAGGGAACGAACAGCGGCGAACCGGTGACGAGACGGCCGACATTGGCCGGATGAAATCCGTCCACGTCCTTGTTCGGATCAATGGCAGCTATGATTTTATCCGCGGCGATGTGTTTGGGCAGGGGAAGCTGAACCAGGATGCCGTGAATCTGGGGGTCGTTGTTCAAATCGCGGATCAGGGCCAGAAGCTCCGCTTCTCCGACATCGGCGGGCAGCTTGTATTCGCGCGACAGGAAACCGGCTTCCGCGCAGGCTTTGGCCTTTCTCCCCACATAACCTTTCGAGGCGGGATCGTCGCCCGCCAGCACGACGGCCAGGCCGGGCACAACGCCGGTTTTCTCCGTGAAGGCCAGCGTTTCTTCCCGAACAGACCGGCGAATATCCTGAGCA
>JAAZOZ010000368.1 GCA_012797505.1 Smithella sp.
ATCAAATCCCACCGCCGGCCGGTTTTTGTCCAAAGGAACGATGTAGCGCACCGCCACGTAATACGGCCTTGCGGCGGCCGGAATCAGTCGCTGATTTTTGTCCCGTTCGGTAATCCGGAAGGAACCCGGCGGCGAGAGATCGCTCATTTGACTTTCGTAAGCCGCCCGATCTTCAAGAAGGACCAGGTCGTTGAAGCTGAGCGCGGAAATGTCTGGGTTATCCTGTAGCGTGATCCGTGTAAATTTCCGGAACTGAAGAAAAGTGAATTCCGGCATCGCTTCGATGAAATGGTTGACGGAGGAAAGCACTTCCCGGTGCGCGATCAGGCGGTCCTGAATGCGGTTGGCAATGGAGAAACCGTCCGCCTCGATCTCACTGTCCATGGACTGTTTTTCCCAGCGGGCGGTGCCGTAAAAGGCCAGCCACACCAGGCCCAGGATCAGCAGCATGGGAACGACAATCTGACGACGCCTTTCTCTCCAGAGTTCATCCGATCGGTTGAGAAAACAAAAAGTCAGCGGCGCAAAAACCATCACGCCCAGGGCATCGCCCAGGTACCAGTTCCACCAGGTGAAGAACGATTCGGAGGATTCAATAACGCCCAGGGCGCTCAGACCGCCCACGCTGATCGAGGCCGAAACCAGGCAGGCCGCCAGAGCCCCCAACAGAAAAAAACGAAATAAATGCCGCTCGCTTTCCAGACCGCGCCAGGCCTGACCCATCGTACGCCGAATCAGCGCGGACCCGACCCAGGCCTGTGCAGTCGCGCCGACGGCAATCACCGCCGCAACGGCCGCGGTCTTCGGGCTGAGCGAGCCGAAGAGCCAGGCATGGGAGCAATTGAGCAAAAAAGAAGCCGTCCAGATGCCCGGCAGAACGCGCGGGCCGAACAGGAGCAAGCACGCCAGCGCCAGGCCCGCGGCGGGAAACACCGGGCTTGCGTAGCCCGGCGGAATGGCCAGCGTAAGGCCGGCGGCGCCCAGTGCGATATAGGCCAGACCGACAAAAAACACGCCGGATGCGGAAATGGGGACCCTGGATGCAGGTGTGACATTGCTGCCGGCTGCCTGATTCACAAAACGCTGTTCCTCTTCAAGGATGATTTGACGGCTTTCTTGAAAAAAATCATATGGAAAATGGCTTCGCGTGTCAATCGAATATTCGCAGTCCGAATATTCTCAAATTGCCTTGTTCAAAGGAATTGTTTGACTTTGCCGGTTGTCTTTTTTATGATACCCAAAATCGCGAAAAGGAGACCAAAAAATGAAAACAAGGATGATGGTGTTGATGCTGATTTCATTTTTTGTTTGCCCGATAGGAAGCCACGCCGCCTATATCATTCATCTGAAAACCGGCGGCCGGTTTGTAACACCCCAGTACTGGGAAGATAAAGGGGGCATGATTACCTTTTTCGTCATGGGCGGAACGATGGGAATTGAAAAGAATACGGTCAAATCCATTGAAAAATCGAGGTTTGATGATGATCAGCCGCGTCCTTCGGAAGAAGCCACGCTAAAATCTGCTCCTTCCGCGTCCGAAGCTGCTTCCAAACCTGAAGCACCTCCCAAAAAGGTTGATTTGAAGGCTTATCAGGATAGAATGGCCCAACTGAAGATCGAGTTGAACAAGACGCTGGCCCGCATCAAAAAAGCCGATGAACGCAAGGACGCCCGCGCAAAAGACGAAGCCATGGAGGAAAATCGCCGAATTTCGGATGAGATGTGGAAAATGACCGACGAACTGGAAAAGAACAACGTCAAGCTTCCTTCAGACTGGTGGGGAGGAATCGGCCAGGAAACACCATAACGATTTCATGAAAAACGGGCTTTTTTACTGCACATCCCGCCAGGCCACGCGCTGAACTGAATTTAGCGCGCCGATATTGGAAAGATTGGCAAGAGCCGCAGAACTGTAAAACAGATTGATGCTGCCCGTTAGATCGATGAGTTTACTCAAGTGACTAACCGTCACCAAGCTGCCATAAATATTCCCTGTGCCGGATCCGAAAACTCTTCCTGACCCTCTCAGAATCACCAACCCCTCATACTCGAAGTTGCCGTTGATTTGGAGCGATCCGCCATCTTCAACAATGATAATCCCCGCGCCGTTTCCGCTCCCGTTCAGCGTGGAACCGTTGGGAATGACCGTTACGGCGGGATTGGCTCTTGTGCCCAGTGTCGTCTGGTAAAGCGGAGCTCCCGTGCCGCCGCTGTCGATAATCATCTGAGCAAAAGCATTATATTCCGCTTCGCGGCTGATCCCCATCGTTTGTGTCGGGACGCCGCCCAGATGAGCGGAAACATTTCCTGTGGTCGTCGGCGCCATTACGGTAAACAGCCCCGGAATGGCAGGCAAACCGGTTGGGGATGTACTACAGGCAGAGCCATTACAGTTTGGGTTCGCCGGAACAGGATAATCATGCCCGTCAACGGCATAACCGCCGCCGCCGCCTGTTTTAAACGCGACCTGCGGACCTCCGCCGTACATGGCCACAGCGCCGTCCGCGTTCTCGGGAACCGACGTATTTTTCCGGATGTAGGTTTCAATTGTTCTGGTGGCATTATTGGAGCCCGTGCCGGTCATTCGAAAAACGAAGCGCCGGTTGGCAACATTGTAACCGTAAAGGTTAACGGTGCCGGAGAAAGCATACCCTGACGGGACGGTCATGGAAAGCTGAACGCACTGGCCGGCGGGACAGGTGCCGCCGTTGATGATTGACGGTGTCGCGTCAACCGTAGGATAGGTCACGGTGTTCGTGCGCAGGTAAGCCAGAACCGTTTCGACTCCCGCGTCGGCATTAAAAAACGCCTCATTGCTTCGTCTGTAATTCGCGCTGATTTTCGAATCGGTTGATGTCATAATAGCCGCCGTAAAGCCGACCAGCACCAAAACCGCCAGAAGCATGACCGCAACCACGAGGACCACGCCCTTTTCATTGCGCGCTGTTTTCATCAATTGCGGAAACCTCATAAATCACCTCAATTTACGAACGAAATTTGAAACATTCAACAGGATACATGCGCTGTTCTTGATTCCCTCTATTCAACTGATCATTCAAAAACCGGAAAGCATAAGATTTCTGGGTGTTACAGTGGATGTCAGCGTAAAATAGCGATAATTGCCCGTACCTGGATCCACGTTTGCCGTCCGTGTTGTAATGCTGATTTGAACTCTGCGGATAAGCGAAAGGTCAGTGGTGGCTGTCGTTCCTGTCGCAGGCAGATACGTGAAGGAGAGGGCTGATACGTTTTCAACCACGGGCATCCTGCTTGCCGAAGTGGACGATTTGCGTCCCAGGGCCGGAACACCGCCGGATGTATAGACGTCATAGGTAATGTTTTCATTGGCATCGTCACGATCACCGTCGGGGCCGCCGGTGCCGGCATTGTCGGTCACATCCATCGCAAAGCTGATGGAATTGGCGTTTGCCGCCGTAATGCCGACGCAGGGCGCGTTTGTTGCCGTGGTCGTCCCTGTACACCGGGGCAGGATAGTGGTCGCATTGTATCCTCCAAAACCGGCCATCATCAGATCCCTGGAAATCATTTCCATCGCCATGCGGGCATTTTGCTGCATTTCCGTAATCTGTTCCTGATTTCTGAGTTCCTTGTTCTGAACCAGAAACACGGAATAGACGGCCGCCAGAAGAACCAGCCCCACCGCCATGGCAATGAGCAATTCTATCATTGTAAACCCAGCATGGTAATTGCGACCGTTCGAAGCGGCAATTGCACACGGGCCATTATGTCGAAGGCAAATACTCATGATCAGTTATCCACCTACTTCTTTATAAGAATGCTTTTCAGCGTCACGTTATGATTGCTGCCCTGCAATGACCAGCGGACTTCCATAGTAACATTCTTTCTGTCGGGACAATTTCCCGTCCCGGCGCCTTTGCAACAGGCGGAAGGCGCTCCCGCAGCCGTGCAGGCGGTATTTCCAGTGATCGTCGTGACAGTCCACCTTCTTTCATATTGTGGAAATCCGGACACAACCGCCCAGTTGGTTGTCGCGATGCTGTTGAAGCCGGCATCATCCCTCAAACTGTCATTTTTTAAAGTTTCCAACTGGTCCTTGGCCAGTGTTGTAGCCGTTGTGACCATTTTGTTGGAGGCGTTCCCTTTAATCACGGTGACCGTAACGGAAACCAGCGCCAGAATCGCAACGGTCAGGATAAACATGGCGATCAGCACTTCAAGAAGGGTAAATCCCTTACGAGGATCGATATTCCTGATATTCTGTTTCATTTCTTTCCTATCCGCCCCGTCAATTGATCTTCACACGCCCCGCCGTGCTGATCGTTATGCTTTTTGAACCAGCCGACCCGCTAAGGGTGAGGGTTTTGCTTGCCGCCGTACCGTTGGGATAGAAAGCAAAAATCGTCCCCGCCGAGGTTGTAAAGGTTACATCTGCGAAATCCGGATGGATATCCCGGTCGATGACGCTTTCTCCCGTATCGATGGCGCCGTTCTTGTTGCTGTCGGTAAATATTTTATATTGGTGGCTGTTTTCCAACCTCAGCGAGACCCACTTATTCTGAGTTACAGCCTGCTGCCTGGCATTCATCAAATCCACATACATCTGCATGGCGGCGCCGCTCAACCGGCGGGATTTCATGTAGTCCATGAAGTTGGGAGCGGCAACGCCCAACATGATCCCGATAATGGCGATCACGATCATGATTTCCAGCATCGTAAATCCGCCGCGCCATTTTTTGTTGTTTGCCGATCTCATTTTCTCACCCGGTTACTGAAGAGCAAATCATATGCCAACATTATCCGACAAAGCATCAATATCATTCATGTAGCTGTATATTACGTTCTTAAGCGCCCGTTGTCAATGGTTTCCGGTTTGGAGATTCGAGACTTCGCCGGTTTTTTGCAGGCATGGGCGGCGCTTTTCACCGCTTTTAATTCCTGAAGATCAAAAACCTCATGAAAGCGTCTCCCCAGAAAATCCAGGCGACGGCAGCCGCCGAGAGGAAAGGCCCGAAGGGAATCGCGTATTTCGTGTCCTGCTTGTGGATGATCATGGCCGCAATCCCCACGACCGCGCCGGCAAGCGAACTGAACAGCAAAACAAAGATCAACGATTTCCAGCCCAGAAAGCCGCCGATCATGGCCAGCAGTTTGATGTCGCCGCCGCCCATGCCTTCGCGTTTGGTGATCAATTCATAGACGAAGGCAATGGCCAGCAGGACCCCGCCGCCGATCAGCAATCCGA
>JAAZOZ010000056.1 GCA_012797505.1 Smithella sp.
CGGAGCCAGAAGCGTGTCGAGGCCCAGTGTGACGAAGAACTCCTGCGCATCGGGCAGGTCCGCCCCGTTCGGCGTCATGCCGGCGAGTCCATAATAGATATAGCCCGCGCCCGCCTTTACGATTCCGAATTCATGCGCATAGGAAAGGATGAAATCCGTTTCCGTCCAGTTGGAGGAATGTTTCGCATCTCCGGCCGAATAGGGATTCGTATCCAGATTTCCCCAGAGGGTGGCCGTAAATCCTTTGTAGTTTGCGGTCAACGAAGGTTCGATCACCACGCTGTCCCGGGTCATCTCCTGGCCTCTCCAGATATAGGCGCTCAAAACGGCGGCAGTCACCTCGCCCGTGATCCGATCGACTGTCGGTGTTGTGGCCTCGGCGGCGGGTCTGGCTTCAGCGGCCGGGGCCGGCTCTTCCGCGGCAATGGCCGACACAGGGAAGGATGTCAGCAAAATTGTCAGTAAAATCATGATCCATGCTTTTCCGGTATCCGTTTTCATTTTTCCCCAATCTCCTGTTTGTTTATTCTGAATCAAATTGTGTGCGGTCAATTTCGTATTTTCCCGTGATCCATGACCGCATTTCACCCGATGGCAACGCCGCCCCGCTCGCCGGTGCTGATGCGGATGCACTGGGCAAGCTCCACGACAAAAATCTTGCCGTCGCCCACCGACCCGGTATGAGCGCCGCGGGTGACGGCGTCGATGGTCGGCTCGACAAAATCTTCGTTTACCGCGATATCCAGACGGACTTTGTTGAGCAGGCCGCCCGCTTCCCTGGCGCCGCGGTAAATTTCCGTGACGCCCTTTTGCCGTCCCTGTCCCAGCACGTTGGTGACGGTCATTAAATTGACCTCCACGGCTTCCAGCTCTCTTTTGACGGCCTCCAGTTTGTGGGGCTGAATGATGGCAATGACCAGTTTCATGCTTGTTCCTCCTATTCGATGACGGTGTAAGCCGCTTCGCTTTGTTGGGTCAGGTCCAGACCGATGATTTCGTTTTTCTCTTCGACGCGCATGCCGATTGCCGCGTCCACGATCTTGAAGATGATGAAGGTCATGATCGCGGCAAAGACGACGGTCACCACCAGCATCAGGCATTGAATTCCGAACGTATGGAGGTTGCCGAAGAGCAGGCCGTCCGCGCCAGCCGGGTTAATCGCTTTTTGCGCGAAGATACCGGTCAGGAGGGTGCCGACGGTTCCTCCGACGCCGTGAACGCCGAAGGCGTCCAGAGAGTCGTCGTAGCCGAGTTTGCCTTTCATAACCGCAACGGCGGCATAGCAGACGAAGGCAACGATGGTGCCGATCAACATGGCGTTCATCGGGTTGACAAAGCCGCAGGCAGGCGTAATGGCGACCAGACCCGCCACCGCGCCGGTGGCCGCACCCAGAATGGTCGGGCTGCCGTTGTGCCGCCATTCAATCAATGCCCAGGCCAAACCGGCCGCGGCGGTTGCGGTATTCGTGTTGACAAAGGCAGTGGCCGCCAGGCCGTCCGCCGCAAGCGCGCTGCCGGCGTTGAAGCCGAACCAGCCGAACCATAAAAGAGCCGCGCCCAGAACGGTAAACGGCAGGTTGTGCGGACGAATGGGTTTGTGGTTGTAGCCGATTCTCTTTCCCAGCAGAAGCGCCAGGACCAGGGCCGAAATACCGGAGCTTACGTGCACGACGATGCCGCCTGCGAAGTCCAGACCTCCCAAAGACTTGAGCCAGCCCCCCGCGCCCCACACCCAGTGCGCCAGCGGGTCATAGACGAAGGTTGCCCACAGGACGGTGAAGAGCAGGAACGCCGGAAACTTCACCCGTTCCGCGTACGCGCCGATGATGAGCGCCGGCGTAATGACGGCGAACATGGCCTGAAAGATCATGAAAGCCGAATGCGGAATGGTTGCGGCGTAATTGCTGTTGGGAGCGGCGCCCACGCCGGCAAGGCCCGCCCATTCCAGCGTTCCGATGATCCCGTGGAAATCCGGACCGAACGCCAGGGAATAGCCGAACAGCACCCACTGCAGGGAGATGACGCAGACAATAATGAAGCACTGCATTAAAATGGACAGAACGTTTTTGCGCCGGACGAGACCTCCATAAAAAAATGCCAGCCCCGGTATGGTCATTAAAAGAACCAGGGCGCTGGCGGTTAACACCCACGCTGTATCTCCGGAATTCATAATGGACGCCTCCTTCAAAAAATTTCTTTTCGGTTTTGCATAGCGCAAGGAGAGTGCCATATTTTCCAATCCTTTTTAGTTATTGACATCATTGAGAATTTATCTAATCAGCGCCGGTTCTGTATGCGACAATATTGTTTCATTTTACGAAATGACAAACTAAAATGTGGGCTAAATGACTTGTCTGGTAAAAAATGGAAGATTCTCCGCGACAGGTTTCAAATCATCTCCCATCCGTATGAAAACGTTGTGCTTTTAATGATGCTTTCTTGCTCCGCGGCAAAGGCCGGCAAATTTTTCCAAAGCAGGATTCAATTTTGAGATAGGCACAAAAATGTTCAGCGGATTAACCGTAAAAGAGCGGAATGGAACAAGCGTAAAAGCAATTTAAGCGCCGATGGCACAAAAATTGAAAAATCATTTACGGCAGAAAGTTGAAGCATGGCGGTGAAATGTCGGATCGCTGGACCGAAGCAAAGCCATGTTTCGCAAGTCCTTGTTAATGCTTTGCATTTTGAACAGGGGCGCCATTGGGGACGTCGGCGGACCATTTCATAGAGCCGATTTGCGCCGAACAAATTTGTTTTATTGAAAACGAAGAAGAGGAAACAGAGTTTTATGACCCCTTATGCACGAGTCAGCACCGGCATCAACGGCCTGGATAAAATTCTCAATTACCTGCAGATGGGCGACAATGTCGTCCTGCAGGTTGACAATGTTGAGGATTACAAAAAATTCGTCGCCCCCTATGTTCAGGAAGCCCTGGCCCGGAATCAGCGTCTGGTCTATATGCGTTTTGCCAACCACCCCGCCCTTCTGGAGGCGGGTCCCGGAATCAAAATCTATCAACTGAACGCCAATTCCGGATTTGAATCTTTTTCCACCGAGGTCCACAACATCATCCGCGATGAGGGCCGCGACGTGTTTTATGTTTTTGACTGCCTGTCCGATCTGCTCCAGGCCTGGGCGACGGACCTGATGATCGGCAACTTCTTCGTCATCACCTGCCCCTATCTGTTTGAACTCAATACGGTCGCGTATTTCGCCATTTTGAGAAGCCGCCACTCTTTCAAAACCGTGGCCCGGATCCGCGAAACGACGCAGGTTTTGCTGGATGTTTACAGCCATGAAGGAAAAATCTGCGTCCATCCGCTCAAGGCCTGGAAACGTTACACACCGACCATGTTTCTGCCGCACATCATGGAAGAGCAGGCCTGCGTCCCGATTTTAAACAGCGCGGATGCCGCGAGCATCCTGTCCTACCTGACGGACAAGAATGCCACCAGCGGCGAGCGCAATCTCGATTACTGGGACCGAATCTTTCTGAAAGCCGGCACTCTACTGGGAGATCCCGACGCGGCCCCGGAAAAGCAGGACATGGTGGAAATCCTTTCCCGTGTGATGATCGGCAGGGAAAAAAGAATCCTCTCGCTGGTCAGGGAATACTTCGAGCTGGAAGACCTGGTGGAGATCAAGAAGCGCCTTATCGGCACGGGGTTCATCGGCGGCAAATCCGTCGGCATGCTGTTGGCCCGCAACATTTTGCGCAAGGATCCGTCTTTTGACTGGAGCGCCGTGATGGAAATCCATGATTCCTTCTATGTCGGTTCGGATATTTTCTATTCGTACATGGTGCAGAACGGCTGGTGGAAACTGCTGATGGCGCAAAAAACCGATGAAGGATATTTTGGCGTCGCGCGTGAGCTCAAACAAAAGATGCTGCACGGCGCGTTTCCCGACGAGATCAAGGAGCAGTTCCAGCTCATGCTGGAATATTTCGGCCAGGCGCCGATCATCGTCCGCTCCAGTTCGCTTCTGGAAGACGCCTTCGGCAACGCCTTTGCCGGAAAATACGAAAGCGATTTCTGCGTCAACCAGGGAACGCCGGAGGAGCGCTACCGGCATTTCGAGGAAGCCGTCCGCAAAATCTTCGCCTCCACGATGAACGAGGACGCGCTCACCTACCGGCTGCAGCGCGGGATGGCGCAGCAGGATGAACAGATGGCGCTTCTGGTGCAACGCGTTTCCGGTTCGCACAGCGACCGTTATTTCTTTCCCGGTCTGGCGGGTGTCGGCCTGTCCTACAATACCTTCGTCTGGCAGAAGGGCATGGACCCGAGAGCCGGCATGCTGCGGATCGTCTTCGGTCTCGGCACGCGCGCCGTCAATCGCGTGGAAAATGATTATCCACGGATCGTCGCCCTGGACGCGCCCACCGTCAAACCCTACACGAAACCCGAAGATATCAAGCGGTTTTCCCAGCACGAAGCGGATGTCCTGAATCTGCGCGACAATGAATTTCAAACCCTCCAGACCGCCGAACTGCTCCGTGAGGATCTGGTGGCGCATCTGAATTTGATCGTGGAGGAAGATAAGGAAGCGGCCGATTATCTGCGCTCCGTGGGACGGGACGCGAAGCAGGCCTGGATCATCACGTTTGAGGAACTGCTGTCTGCGACGCCCTTTGTGAAAACCATGTCCAAAATGCTCAAGACGCTGGAACAGGTTTACCGCTATCCGGTGGACATCGAATTCACCGTCAATTTCGACGCGCAGGGAAAAACCCGGATCAACCTGCTGCAGTGCCGTCCTTTCCAAACCAAAGGCCATTACAGCCGGGTGGAGCTGCCGGAAAAAATCAGCCGCTCCAGAATGCTGATCCGGCAGGACGCCAACTTTATGGGCGGCAGCGTTTACCAGGCGATCTCCCGCGTGATCTACATTGATCCCAGGGCCTATTCCGGGCTGCCGCTTACGGAAAAGCATGAGATTGCCAGGCTCACCGGCAAGCTCAACCGGCGGATTGGAAAGCGCGAGGCCATGCCGACGGTTCTGCTGGGGCCGGGGCGATGGGGAACGACCACGCCGGCGATGGGTGTTCCGGTTACGTTTTCGGAAATCAACAACATGACCGCCATCGGCGAGATCGCCTACCAGGACGGCGCCCTGATCCCCGATTTGTCCTTCGGAACGCACTTTTTCCAGGACATGGTGGAAATGGACATCTTTTACATGGCCATTTATCCCGAAAAGGAAGGCGTGGTCTTCAACGTGCAGTGGATCAAAAAACAGCCCAATATTCTGGCGGACCTGATGCCGGACGATGCGCGGTTTGCCGGCGTTGTCCGCGTCTGTGACGTCCGGGCGAAGGACGTGCGCCTGATGTCGGACATCGTCACCCAGAAGATGATCTGTTTTCTGGGGGAAGCCGGTCGTCCGTAAAAATCCCTGCCGGTCGGGAGAGGATGGCAAATAAGGCGTTTCCGGACGCTTGCGCAAACTCCGCCTTTGGAGTAAAGAGGAGCATCTCTTGCAAAAGGATGGCAAAGCCATGAAAAAGATGCAGCCTACGCTTGCGGCGGAAAGACATTACGTAATCGAAAAGGAAAAGTTCGTTCCCGTCTCGCAGTATTTCGGCGAGGACACCTTCAGCCACGCGGTCATTAAAGAGAAGCTTCCCAAAGACGTTTTTAAAAAATTGATGCAGGCGATCAATGAAAGCAAAGCGCTGGACGAAGAGACCGCCAATGTCGTTGCCCATGCCATGAAGGAATGGGCGCTGGAAAAGGGCGCGACCCACTTTGCGCACTGGTTTCAGCCCATGACGGGCACCACCGCCGAAAAGCACGACGCCTTTGCCGATCCCTGCGGCCCCGGCGCCGTGATCGAGCGGTTTTCCGGCAAGCAGCTGGTGCAGGGGGAGCCGGACGCCTCTTCTTTCCCCTCCGGCGGCATCCGGGCGACCTTTGAGGCGCGCGGCTACACGGCCTGGGACATGTCTTCGCCCGCCTTCATCAAGCGCAACGGGATTTCCACGACCCTTTGCATTCCGACCGCCTTCATTTCCTACACGGGCCAGGTGCTGGACAAGAAAACGCCGCTTCTGCGGTCGCTGCGCGCCTTGAACCAAAGCGCGGTGGGGATGCTGAAACTGCTGGGGGCAAAAAGCGTGAAAAAAGTCCAGGTCAACCTCGGAATCGAGCAGGAGTATTTTCTGATCGACATGGATTACTACTATAAGCGTCAGGACCTGGTGCTGGGCGGCCGGACCGTGGTCGGCGCGCCGCCGGCCAAAGGTCAGGAGCTGGAAGACCAGTATTTCGGCAGCATTCGGGAGAGGATTTCGTCCTTCATGCACGACGTGGAGGAAGAGCTTTACAAGCTGGGCATTCCGGCCAAGACCAGGCACAACGAGGTCGCGCCCAGCCAGTACGAAATCGCGCCGGTGTTCGAAGAAGCCAATCTGGCCGTTGACCACAACCAGATGATCATGGAGACGCTGAAGGATGTCGCCAAGAAGCATCGTCTGGCAGCCCTGCTGCATGAAAAACCCTTTGCCAAAATCAACGGATCCGGCAAGCATATGAACTGGTCTCTTTCCGACGACAACGGCAACCAGCTGCTCAATCCCGGCAAAACGCCGCAGGACAACATCCATTTTCTCGTATTTTTGATTGCGACGATCCGCGCCGTTTACAGGCATGCGGATTTTCTGCGCGCCACGGTCGCGTCCTACGGCAATGATCATCGCCTGGGCGCCAATGAAGCGCCGCCCGCCATCCTCTCCGTGTTTTTGGGCGAACAGTTGACGCAAATTCTGGACAATATCGAAAAAGGCACCGTGCATAAGGCGACGAACGCGGAAATCATCGATCTGGGCATTTCCTCGCTGTCTCTGGTCAGCAAAGATTACACGGACCGCAACCGGACGTCGCCCTTTGCCTTTACCGGCAACAAGTTTGAATTCCGCGCGGTGGGCTCGTCTCAGTCCGTTGCCTGCCCCGCTTATGCCCTCAACACGATTGTGGCGGAAAGCCTGGACGACCTGGCGGAAAAGATCAAGGCCAGGGGATCGAAGAACATCAATCAGGCGGTCTTTGATGTTTTGAAAAGCGAAATCGCGCAGGTGAGGCCGATTCTGTTCAACGGGGACAATTATTCAAAAGAATGGGCGTCGGAAGCGAAGAAGCGGGGTCTGCCGAATGAAAAAACGACGCCCGGCGCGTTAAAAGCCCTGGTGACCGACCGGGCGCTTCGCCTTTTTGAAAAATATCAGGTGCTTTCCAATGAGGAGCTGAAGGCCCGCTACCTGATCCACATCGAGCGCTACCTGAAGGATCTGGAAATCGAAGTCAACTGCCTCACCAACCTCTGTCTGACGCAGGTGATCCCGGCGGCCGTCGCCTATCAGCAAAAGCTGGCGCGGGCGATTCTTGATGCCAAAGAGGCCCTCGGGTCCGCCGCGGTGATCTCCTCCCAGGCGGAGCTGTTAAAGAAAATTCTTGATTACAGCAATGATGTTTATACGGCCTGTAAGGAGATCGCCGCCGGAATGCAGGCTGCCAAAGCTCTGGACAGCGAGCAGAAAAAGGCGGAGATGCTCTGCGCCAGGGTCAAACCGAAAATGGACGAACTGCGAGAATATGTGGACGCGCTGGAAAATCTGGTGGATGACGAACTCTGGCCGCTGCCGAAGTTCTGGGAAATGTTGTTTATCTGTTAAGAAGACAGGAACCCCTCATGATTCTGATTATTGATTTCGGCTCGCAGTACAATCAGCTCATCGCGCGGCGGGTGCGGGAACAGCAGGTGTACTGCCGGATTGAGCCGCCCGATTTTCCGCTTTCCGCCATCCGGGCGATGGCGCCGGAAGGCATCATTCTGTCCGGCGGTCCGGCCAGCATTTACGCCAAAGGCGCCCCGCGCGCGGACCGCGGCATCTTTGATCTGGGAATTCCGGTGCTGGGGATCTGCTACGGTTTGCAGTTCATGGTGGATGCGCTGGGCGGTCGGGTGGTCGGATCGGCCAAACGCGAATACGGCTTCGCCGAACTTTTCATCAAAAAGCAAAAAGGCCTCTTTGCCGGCGTGGAGAAGAAAACGCCCTGCTGGATGAGCCACGGCGATTCCATCGGCGAGCTGCCGCGGGGATTTTCCGTTACGGCTTCCACAGCCAATACGAAGGTTGCGGCGGCCGAGGACGCCCGGCGGCGCTTTTACGGCCTGCAATTCCATCCCGAGGTGGTTCACACCCGCGAAGGCGGCAAAATGCTGGCCAATTTTCTGTTCGGGCTCTGCCGCTGCGCCAGGGCATGGTCGATGAAATCTTTCGTCTCGCGGGCCGTGGAAGACATCCGCATGCAGGTGGGACAGGAAAAGGTCATCCTCGGGCTTTCCGGCGGCGTGGATTCGTCGGTCGCGGCCGTGCTGCTCCACCGGGCGATCGGCCGTCAGCTGACCTGTGTTTTTGTCGATAACGGCGTCCTGCGGGAGGGCGAGGCAAAACGCGTCATCGACATGTTCAAAAAACACCTGCACATCAACCTGCGGTTTGTCCGGGCGGGAAAAATATTTCTCCGGAGGCTCA
>JAAZOZ010000369.1 GCA_012797505.1 Smithella sp.
CAGCGAAATTACGGAAGTCACCATTCAGGGCGACGCCGTGTCCGGCAAACTGGCCAACGGCAACGTTTTTAAAACCTACGCCCCGAAAGACGACGGCCTGGTCGCAATGTTCCGTGAGAAAAACGTCAAAATCACCGCCAAACCAATCGATGAAAATCCCTGGTACATGATTCTCATGTCCTGGTTTCCCATGCTTCTGCTGATCGGCGTGTGGATTTTCTTCATGCGCCAGATGCAGGCGGGAGGCGGCAAAGCGATGTCTTTCGGCAAAAGCCGCGCGCGCCTGATCACCGACAAGTCCAAGAAAGTGACCTTTGCCGATGTGGCCGGCGTCAATGAGGCAAAAGCGGAGCTGGAAGAGGTCATCGATTTTTTGAAAGACCCCAAGAAATATACCAAACTGGGCGGCCGCATTCCCAAGGGGCTTCTGCTGGTGGGGCCTCCCGGAACCGGGAAAACCCTTCTGGCGCGCGCGATCGCCGGGGAGGCGGATGTGCCTTTCCTGAGCATCAGCGGCTCTGATTTTGTGGAAATGTTTGTCGGCGTTGGAGCGTCCCGCGTGCGGGACCTTTTCAGCCAGGCAAAGAAAAACGCCCCCTGCATCATTTTTATCGATGAAATCGACGCGGTAGGGCGCCATCGGGGCGCCGGTCTGGGCGGCGGACATGACGAGCGGGAGCAGACGCTCAACCAACTGCTGGTGGAAATGGACGGCTTCGAGTCCAACGAAGGCGTGATTCTGGTTTCGGCGACCAACCGTCCCGACGTGCTGGACCCGGCGCTTTTGCGACCGGGGCGCTTTGACCGCCAGGTGGTGGTGCCTTTGCCGGATGTGAAGGGGCGGGAGAAGATCTTTGAAGTGCACACGCGAAAGATTCCCGTCGCGGACGACGTGGATTATTCGGTTCTGGCCAGGGGAACGCCCGGCGCGTCGGGGGCCGACATTGAAAACCTGGTCAATGAAGGCGTGTTGAACGCCGCGAGGCTGAACAAGGAAAAAGTCGATATGGCGGACTTTGAATTCGCCAAGGACAAAATCCTGATGGGCACGGAAAGAAAGAGCATGGTCATCAGCGACCTGGAAAAGCGAAACACGGCCTACCATGAGGCGGGCCACACGCTGGTGGCCCGTCTGATTCCCGGAACCGATCCGATCCACAAGGTCACGATCATTCCGCGCGGCCGGGCTCTGGGACTGACGCAGCAGTTGCCGGTGGATGAAAAGCACACCTACCCAAGCAAGTATCTGGAAAACAATATTGCCGTTCTGTTGGGCGGGCGCGCGGCCGAAGAGCTCATTCTGAAGGATTTTACAACCGGAGCGGGCAACGACATCGAAAGGGCGACCAATCTGGCCCGAAAGATGGTTTGCGAATGGGGCATGAGCAAGATCCTGGGGCCGCTCAGCTACGGAAGGAAGGAAGAGCAGATCTTTCTGGGGCGGGATTTTGCGACGCACAAGGATTACAGCGAAGAAACGGCAAAAAAAATCGACGAGGAAGTCATTTCGATTGTCCAGCGCAACTATGACAAAGCCGTATCCCTGCTTGACGAGCATATCGAAATTCTGCACAAAATGTCCAGGGAGCTTCTGGAAAAAGAGGTTCTCAATGCTCTGGAGATCGATGCGATTATCGGCAGCGCTCTGCCGGCCGAGCATGCCGCGCAGACTTCCTGAGGGGGCTTTTACGAAGCCGTCAACTTTGAAGATCGTTACAATTACTCAGAGCAGCGAAGCGGTTGCCCTTTTTCAGAAAATCGGCGTGGATCCTTATGGGATCAGCGCGATGACGCCCAAAACACGGCACGTCAATATTCTTTTGCCCGCCAGGCCCTGCAAGATCGCCAATATTCTCAAACAGGAGATGCTCGCTTTGGGCGCCGACGCAGCGGTCGCGCGCGGAAGCGTGTCCTGCGCGGTGGACGCCACGGACGTTTTGCTGATGGGGACCTTCAAGCAGATCCTCGCTCTGGCCGGAAAAATTGAAAAGCAGCCCTTCGGACTGGATGGCATCGCCTGCGACCTTCGCCGGCTGCTGGGCCATCTGGAACAAAAACCACTTGTCCTGAAAACGTCGCGACGGGAATTGCTTCTGGGAGACAGAACGCTGATCATGGGCATTTTAAACGTCACCCCGGATTCGTTTTCCGACGGCAATCGCTATTTTGATCGTCGGAGGGCCATAGACCGGGGCCTGCAAATGGCGGAGGAAGGCGCGGACATCATCGATATCGGCGGCGAATCCACCCGGCCGGGAGCGAAAACCGTTCCCCTGAAGGAAGAAATCGCCCGGGTGGTTCCCGTGGTGGAGCAACTGGCCGGAAAGCTGTCCATCCCCTTGTCTGTGGATACCACAAAAGCCCGGGTTGCTGAAAAAGCGCTCGCGGCGGGTGCGGAAATTATTAATGATATCAGTGCTCTGGCCGGCGACCGGAAAATGGCTTCGGTGATACGGAAAGCCTCGGCGGCGGTTGTTCTGATGCACATGCGGGGAACCCCGGCCGACATGCAGCAAGGCGATCTGCGCTATGACGACCTGACGGGCGAAATTATCGCTTTCCTCGGAGATGCCGTCCAAAAAGCGCTGGCGGCGGGCATCAGCCGGGAGAGTCTGGTGATCGATCCGGGAATCGGCTTCGGCAAAACCTATGAGGACAACTGCCGGATTCTCAACAGGCTGGATGAGTTCAGGGCGCTGGGCCTCCCGCTCCTGGTCGGAACCTCCCGCAAAGCTTTTATCGGCAGTGTTACGGGGGAGGCGGCGGATCAAAGAACGGAAGGCACCGCGGCGACGGTTGCCGCGGCGGTGATGAGGGGCTGTTCTATCGTTCGCGTCCATGATGTCGCGGCCATGAAAAAAGTGGCGGCCATGACGGACGCGATTGTTCGCGCGGGAATGGCGCCATGATTTACGGAATCGGCATCGATTTGGTGGAAAACGACCGCATCGGGAAAATCATCCGGAAATGGGGGCCTAAATTTTTGTCCCGAGTGTTTACCGGCGAAGAAATCGACTACTGCGGGCGGCATGCGCAGGCTTCGCTTCACTACGGAGCGCGGTTTGCGGTCAAGGAGTCGTTTCTCAAGGCGATCGGCAAGGGCCTTGGCGCGGGCGTGAAACTGGCGGAGATCGAGGTGGTGAATGACCCGGGAGGCAAGCCGGAGATTCGTCTGTCCGGCGGCGCGCAGGCCTTTGTGGAGCGAGCCGGGATCCGTAAAATCCACCTGAGCATTACGCACACGAAAAATTACGCTTCCGCGGCGGTCGTGCTGGAAAAAGGCTGGCCGGATGATTGGTTTGCGGATACAAGATGAACAGAGTTGTCGTTGAAATGGAATCGGAAAGCGCCGGGCAAACCTTTGCCTTTGGCTTTTCGATCGGGAAGCGGGCCGAAGACGGTGATGTTTTCGCCCTTTCCGGAGAACTGGGGTCGGGCAAAACATGCTTCACGGGCGGAATGGCGCGGGGGCTGGGCGTGGGCGAAGACTACGCGATCACCAGCCCGACCTTCACGCTGATCAACGAGTATCCGGGACGGTGCAGGCTTTACCACTGCGACGTTTACCGGTTGAATGCGTCGAG
>JAAZOZ010000370.1 GCA_012797505.1 Smithella sp.
CTTGAACTGGCCCGTCATTACCAGCCGAACATGGAAACCGTGGAAGCCGACATCCGCAATGTGGAATTTCCCGATCGTCAATTTGACGCCGTCACCGCCATTTACTGTCTGTTTCACATCGAGCATGAAAAACACGGAGGCATTTTCCAAAAGATTTTCCGGTGGATGAAACCCGCAGGCAAGCTGCTTTTTACTTACGCCACAAAGGAATACACCGGTGCGGAAATCTTCAATGGATACAAGGAATTCATGGGCGAAAAATTGTTCTACAGCCACACGACGCCCGGCAACCTGGCCGCGATTTTAAAATCTATCGGCTTTGTTATCGAATCGTCACGTTACCGTCAGATCGGCGGCGAAACCTTTCTCTGGATAACAGCCGCCAAACCGGGATAATACGTCAACTTGACTTTTCCCTATTCCTTACGTTATAAGCATATTGTAAGGAAACACAGGAACAGGAGGCATGACATGCAATCCGTAATTACCTCGAAATATCAAACCACTATCCCCAAGGCCATCCGTGATAATCTTGGCCTTTCCGTAAAAGACGCCCTGGAGTGGAAGCTGGAAAACGGCAAAGTGGTTGTTTATCCTTCCCGGCTGCAATTTTTGAAACATCGCAACGCGCTGAAAGTGGGAAAAGGAGACATCGCCGCGGATATTGAACTGGCGCGTGAAAAGCGCCTGGAGAAATACCGGTGAAGAAATATATCATCGACACCAATGCCCTGATCTCCTTCGTGACGGACCGCAATCCCGATCAGCAGGAAATAATCGCCGATCTTTTCGAACAGGCGGCACAGATCAAGGTGTTTCTTTTCGTTCATCAGCACACGTTAACCGAATTCATCTTCGTGATGGAGAAGGTCTATTCCATCCCCAAAAAGGAAATCGCCCGGATGATTTCCGATCTGATCGCCATGCCAGGCATTGAAGTGGTGAACACCGTCGATTATTCGCTTGTTTTATCATGGTGGCCGGAATCTGTTCCCGACTTCGGCGATGCCGTAATCGCGTCGATTTGCAAAAACATCAAAGGGTCGATTGTTGTAACCTTCGATCGGAAATTCATGGAGCGTTTGAAAGCGCTGAAGCTGAATTTTCAAACCTTCTAAAAAACCGTCTGAATTACGGCATCTTGAAAATGCTGACGCCGGGGGGTGGGTGGAACTGGAACAGTTTCGAAGGAAGCCCGCTGTTCATTTTCATGTCTGAAAATTTCAGGAGCGTGGAATTGCCCATGACATCGTCAAAGCCGACCTGGAGAATGTAAAAATTGTTTTTGGCAATCGTCATTTTCAGACAGGAATAAGATGCGCCTTTTTCACGCGGGTAGAGCAACAACAGATAGTTGCCGTCCAAATCCACCGCGGGGGAGGCGTATTGAATCGTAAAGTCATGATTCAGCTTCCCCAGACCGGACAGAAATTTGATTAAGGCCTCGGATTTAAAAATCTTATTCGATTCCTGCGTATAGACGGTTTTCTCCCCGGGCAGGTAAAGCCAGGCTTTTTGCGCGTTGATGATCAGCTTTTTTGTCTTCGGTTTTTTATAATCCCAGAGCATCTGCCTGGGATTTTTAAAATAGACCGTTCCCGCCTCCGTGTCCGTTTTCCGGATCGATTTCACCGTGGTTTCCTGAATAAAACCGGCCTGAAAGTCCTGCGTTTTTTCATAAATCTGCTGCAGGCGGTCAATCACTCCCTCCAGGGCAGGGGCGGGTCCTGCCGGCGAAGCAGCGGGGCAAGCAACCCCTAAAAACAATGCCGCGCAAACCGCGAGCAGGGCGGCCGGCATAAACAACTCAATTTTATTCAGATTTACCTTCATCTTTTTTTATTTCCCAAAATAGAGAAAACCCGCTCAAAGATGGCACATTTTTTTCAGTGCGGTTAATATCTCGGACCTGCGGGGGCCATAAGTCGTTGTGATTCAAGGATATATAAGTAACTATTTAATATTACTTACATTATTAATTGCCCAAACCTTAAGCAATCCGGTCTAAAAGCCTAAGCAATGCGGACTTGCCGGGTTTATCCACATGGTTGTCCACAGGCCTTTCCACAACTTTGTGGAATACGGTTTCCCGTTTGGGCAAAAAATGCTTAAACGGCTAAAAAAATTTTGTTTTTTTCGTGCCATCCTCATGCGATCCGCATTCTCCAGCCAAACGGGTCTTCTTTCAATCCGTACTGAATCTGAAGGATTTCATGATAGAGTTTTTCGGCCAGTTCCCCGGTTTTTCCATCGTTTATGAGGTATTCCCGATTGTGATAAAAAATCTGTCCGACCGGCGAAATAACGGCAGCCGTTCCGGTGGCAAACGCATCCCTGAGCGTTCCCTCTTCGATGGCGGAGATCACTTCCGTAATGGCAATCCTGCTTTCCTCCGCCTTCACACCCAGGTGCGCGGCCAGTTTGAGAACGGAATCACGCGTCACTCCCGGAAGGATCGTCCCTCCCAGCGGCGGCGTAATCAACCGGTCGCCGATCATGAAGAAAATATTGCTGGTGCCCACTTCTTCCACATACCGGTTTTCCCTCGCGTCCAGCCAGAGCACCTGCGTATAGCCCATCGCGCTGGCGATGCGGCTCGCGTAGAGGCTTGCGGCGTAATTCCCCGCCGCCTTGACATGCCCCGTTCCGCCCGGCGCGGCCCGCACGCAGTCGTCGGACACATAAATTTTGGTCGGCCCGAAGCCGTGCGCGTAGTAAGCGCCCACCGGCCCGCAGATGATGAAGAAAAGATATTCGCTCGCCGGATGCACGCCCAGGGCCGGTTCCGTGGCAATCATCGTCGGCCGGATATACAGGGAGGCTCCTTTTTCCCGGGGAATCCATTCTTTTTCCAGCACAACGAATTGTTTGAGCGCGTCCAAAAACACCGTTTCGTCAATGGGCGGCATGCACAACCTTTCGGCGGACACATTCATTCTGCGAATATTCTCCAGCGGACGGAAAAGGTAAATTTCATCGTTGGTCCCGCGGTAGGCCTTCAATCCTTCAAAGATTTCCTGCCCGTAATGAAGGCACATGGCGGTGGGATCCAGTTGCAGGTAATGGTACGGTTCGATGACCGGGTCATACCAACCGTCTCCCTCCCTGTACTTCATGGTAAACATATGGTCGGTAAAATGCTGGCCGAACCCCAGTTTTTTTTCATCCGGTTTGGGCTTCAGGTACTTGGGTAGCGCTTTGATAATTTTTATTTTCATAAAAACCTCTTGACAAAAAGATTCCGGCCATTCCGGGCCGGCTGTGCTTTTTTCATAGCACTAAACGATGTTCCGATCAAGGCTTCGATACTGAATCGCCTCGGCAACATGCGCGGCTCCGATCTTTTCGGCGCCGTCCAGATCGGCAATCGTGCGCGACACTTTCAGGATGCGGTTCATGGCGCGGGCGGAAAGGCCCAGCTTTTCGACGGCCATTTCCATGAGTTGATGCGACTCTTCATCGATGGAGCAGAAAGACCGGATTTGCTTTTCCGTCATGCGGGCATTGGCCGGAATGGCCGCGCCGCCGAAGCGCTCCTGCTGGCGCCGGCGCGCCCCGACCACGCGCTTCCTGACTTCGGCGGAGGATTCATTGTTCTCTTTCCCTGTCAACGCCCGGTACCGGACGGACGGCACTTCGACGTGCAGGTCGATGCGGTCCAGCAAAGGACCGGATATTTTTGCCTGATACTGCCGGATTTGCTGAGGGGAACAGCGGCAGCGGCGGACCCGGTCCCCGAAATAACCGCACGGGCAGGGATTCATGGCGGCAACCAGCATGAATTTCGCCGGAAAAGCCGTCGTCACGGCCGAACGGGTAATCGTAATCGTCCCATCTTCCAGCGGCTGGCGGAGCGCCTCCAGCGCGTTACGCTTGAACTCCGGCAGTTCATCCAGAAAGAGCACGCCCAGATGGGCCAGCGATATTTCTCCGGGATGCGGCATCTGACCGCCGCCGACCAGCCCAACGTCGGAAATGGTATGATGCGGCGCGCGAAAGGGTCGGGCGGCAATCAGCGTTTCCCCGGCACTCAGGAGGCCCGCCACGGAAAAAACCTTGGTGACCTCGATGGCTTCTTCAAAGGAAAGATCGGGCAGAATCGTGGGCAGCCTTCGGGCCAGCATGCTTTTGCCGGAGCCCGGAGGGCCGATCATCAGGAGATTGTGAGAACCTGCCGCGGCGATCTCCAGCGCCCGGAGCGCCAGCTTCTGCCCTTTGATTTCGGAAAAGTCGATATCATAGCGCCGGTTGACCTGAAACAGGTCATCGGCATTCAAACAAAGCGGCTCAATGGTTTTCCGGTCAGCCAGGAATTCGACAACGTCGGGAAGCGACCGAACGCCATACACGCAGATGCCTTCCACCATGGCCGCTTCCGCGGCGTTTTCTTCGGGAACAAAAATGGAACGGATCCCCGACTCCCGGGCCTGGAAAGCGGCGGGCAGAACGCCCCGCACTCCCTTGATGCTGCCGTCCAGCGAAAGCTCCCCGATAAAAAGGCATCCGTCCAGGGCGGATTCCCCGATCAACGCCTCCGCGGCCAGAATGCCCACCGCGATCGGCAGATCAAAGCCGGTCCCCTCTTTGCGGATATCCGCGGGCGCCAGATTCACCGTCACATGATCGCGCGGGAAAGCATAGCCGGAATTTTTGATGGC
>JAAZOZ010000371.1 GCA_012797505.1 Smithella sp.
CGCCGCCCAGAATATAAGACACGACCGGAATATACATCCGGCCCCGGGGATTTTTCCTCTGCCAGAAATCGGCGAGAAATCCCCCCAGCGGCGCGCCGAGAATCGCCATCAGTCCGATGCCGCCGGTGATGATGCCCGCCTTTGCCTCTGAAATATTCATCAGCCGCATCATCAGGCTGGGCAGCCAGACCAGAACCGACGAGGTCATGAACACGGCGATGCCCAGTCCCAGGTAGTACCAGCGCATGGTCGGCAGTTTCAGCACGTCGGCCAGCGCGACAAAAAAGCTTTTAAAGCCGCCCGCCGTATCGGGCTGTTCGGCGGTTTTGTAGTCCTTCATGAAGAAGGCCAGAATGCCGAGGATTACGCCGGGAACGGCGAAGAAAAGGAAGGGCGTCCGCCAGCCGTATTTCACGGAAAGAAGGCCGCCCAGGATCACGCCCGCCGCCGCGCCCAGCGGAATGGCAATATGGAAAATGCCCATCGCCCAGCCGCGCTTTTCCTTGGGATAGGATGCGCTGATCATGGCGGTTCCTCCGGGAACAAATCCCGCCTCGCCCAGACCGACAAAGAAGCGCGGAATGAGGACGGCGATGAAATTTCTGGCCAGCCCCGTGGCGAAGGTCGCGATGCTCCAGAGAATGGCCATGAGAGCGATGGCCTTGCGTCGGCTCCAGCGGTCGATCAGGTAGGCGATGGGAAAGGAAAAAAACGCCATGCCGAAGATGAGCACGGTGGAGGCAAGCCCGCACTGGGCGTCTGTAAGCCCCAGGTCGATTTTCATCGGCTGGAGAATGACGGAGAAGACCTGCCGGTCCATGTAGTTGATGATATACAGCAGGGTGCAGATGATGAGAACGTAATGGGCGCGCCATCCCCCTGTCTTCAGTTCAGAGAGCTGTTTTGAATCTGTTTCCTGATTACGCATTTTGTCCTCCCGATTTGGTGGTTTGTTTTTCCCTGGCCAGGCAGGCCGCGCCGAAAGCGGCCGAAAGCCTGGGAAAATCCGGGACCAGAATCCCGGTCTTCAAGGCGTCTCCAATGGCCAGCGCAAGTCCCCGGTCCTCGCCTCCGCCGCCGGTCAGCACGACGTCCGGCGTCAGCTTCAGGCGTTTGACCAGCATGCTCACTTTTGCCGCCATGGCCCGGTGGACGCCGGCGAGAATGTCCGCGGGCTTTGCCCCTTCGGCGATGCGGGAGATGGTTTCCGATTCGGCAAAGACGGCGCAGTTGGTGGAAAACTCCACCGGTTTTTCCGCTTGCAGCGAAAGCGGGCCGATCTCGTCGAGCGGGACGCTGAGAATCCTCGCAATCACCTGCAGAAAGCGCCCGGAGCCGGTCGCGCATTTTTCGCTCATGAGAAAATCGGCGATCCGGCCTTCGGGGGTGATGCGGGCCGCTTTGGTGAACTGGCCGCCGATGTCGATGATCGTCCGCGCCGACGGGAAAAGAATGGAGCAGCCCCTGGCCTGGCAGGAGATGTCCGAAACCTGTCGGCCGGCATAGGGGGAGCCGGCCGCGCCGAGCCCCGTGACAACCATTCCGGACAGGCGGTCCAAGGACAGGCCTGTCTGCGCCAATGCTTTGTCCATGACTTTTTTGGCCGCGTCTTTGTAATTGCCGCCGGACGGAATCAGGCCCGAGGCGATCATCCCCTCGTCACCCACGATGGCCGCTTTGATCGAGACCGACCCGATGTCGAGGCCGGCGAAATATTTTTTTATGTTGGCCATCAATCACTTCACCAGCAATTTGTCATTACTTCCCCGCCCCTGGCGCGCGGGGATTGAGGGGAGAGGGCAGATAGGAGAGCTTTGAATAACGGCCATTTCTGTCATTTCGACCGAAGGGAGAAATCCATGTCCCGAATGCAATGAGGGATCTTTAGATTTCTCGTCGCTCACGCTCCTCGA
>JAAZOZ010000372.1 GCA_012797505.1 Smithella sp.
CGCTGTCTGGTTCTCCCGGTCAAACGGCTTGCCCGAGGTATGACCGAGCGGGTAGTTGACGAAGAAGGTCCGCGGCGGCTTGACGAGCGTCGTCAGGTCGTAGGCCGAGGACAGAGATACGGTCGGGATGCCTTTCTCTTCGAGGGCCCGGGCGATCAATCCCACGGATTGATGGCAGAGGGGTCAGGCGGGCACGAGCAGGACGAGATCGGTTTTCATTGCCTCGATGCGGGCCGCCATCGCCGGGATCATCTCGTCGAGAAACTGGGTCTTGCGGAAGACGCGGCCCATGAAGGTCAGGTGGAACGGCGCGAGCCCGCCGATGAACCCCTCGGCGGCGAGCTCCCGCAGCCGCTCGATGGGGAAGACGCAGTTGACGTCCTGCTCCGCGTCGCGGTGGTCGTAGTAATCGTGGCTGATCGCTAGTTCGCCCGCGGCCGTGTCCGCGGGGATCTCGCGGAAGGACAGGTCGTTCTTGTCGGGTTTGAACGGGGTCTGATCCTTGCGATACACGCCGCTCGAACTGATCATCGCGACGGTGGACTCCGCCAGGGGCAGGACGATGGGCGTCCAGGGGACGGAGGTGTTGACCGTCCACTGGTAAGGGGGTTGATCCGGAAACATGGACTGTACGACGTCAACGTACTTGAGGTACTTCATCGCTCTCTCCTTCCGGTCGGTATGGGCATGTGTGCAGAATCTAGCCGATATCCCGGGAAAATGTCAATAAGAAGTCAGGGAGCGAGAAAAGGGGACGGTTCTATTTATTGACAGCGATTTTTGGTTTTGATATAGAAACACCATGCCAAGAACAGCAAGAATAGCCCCGAAAGAATTCGTTTATCATACTCTGACTCGCGGAAATAATAAGCAGGATATTTTCAAAGACGAAGAAGATTTTAAACAATACATTGATATTCTCCTGAAGTACAAATCAAAATATAACTACAAGCTATACCACTATGTTTTGATGACCAACCATGTCCATTTGGTCATTGAGCCCACGGAAAACGGCGGCGAACTTTCCCAGATCATGAAGGGGATCAATCTGTCCTATGCTCAATATTTTAAGAAGAAGTTCAAACACACGGGCCACTTCTGGCAGGACCGATTTAAAAGTATCATCATTTCCAAGGACGAATATCTGCTGGCCTGTGGAAGCTATGTGGAATTAAATCCCGTCCGGGCTGGAATGGTGAAAGACCCAAAAGACTACCCTTGGAGCAGTTATAAGGCCAATGCTTACGGGGAGAAAAACGATCTGCTCGATCAGCATATTTTCTATGACAAGCTCGCGACTGAAGAGACCGTAAGAAAGGAATACCGTTCATTTGTTCAGCAGATGCTGAAGAAGAATGAATCGATGCGGGGCGAGATGAATAGAAGAGTAATCTATGGAGGGGGCGATTTTACACAACGGGTCAACAAGCGATACAAGGTTGATGCCGTGATCAAGAAACGGGGACGGCCGAAGAAAGAATCAGCCGACAAACCAATTAAATAGAACCGTCCCCTTTTTCCCTTTTTCCACCCTTTTTCAGGTCAGAAAGGACAAAGCGTGACGCAGAAAAAAAAAGCCTTGTGCATTACCTGGCTGGGCACGGCAGGTTTTCTGATTGAGTCTGGTCATGACGGTATTTTGATTGACCCCTACGTCAGCCGTGCAGGAATGCTGAGAGTGTTTCTGGGCCTTCCGCTGAGACCTGATCAGCCAGCCATCGACAAATGGCTGGTCCGTCTGGAAACAAAAATTCACGCCGTCATTGTCAGTCATTCCCACTTCGACCACTGCCTTGACGCTCCTTATTTTGCCCTCAAAACAAACGCCCTGCTCATGGGTTCAAAAAGCACGCTGAATGTGGGACGCGGCGTCGGGCTGGATGAAAAGTACCTGAAAGAGGCAGAAATCGGCCGGGATATCCACATCGGACCCTTCACGCTCAAATTTATTGAAAGCGCTCACGGACCGGCTTTTCTCGGGAAAGTCCCCTACCCCGGAAAAATCGACCAGCCGCTGACCGGCCCGCATCCCGCAAGAGACCACAAACTGGGAGAAACGTATTCCATTCTGATCAGACATCCTTCCGGCGCCATTCTGCATCACGGCAGCGCCGGATTTATCAACGGAATGTACGAAGGCATCACATCTGATATGGCGCTGCTGGGCATCGGCGGCAGGGAAAATACGCAAACCTATCTTGAAAACGTAGCGCTGAAACTAAACGCAAAAATCGTTGTCCCGATCCACTACGATAATTTTTTTGTTTCCCTGGATAAAAAAATGAAATATCTTCCCGGGGTAAACTTCCGGGAGTTTCTGGCCACGGCCGGTAAATACCGAAATGTTTTCGAGCTGAAGGTCCTGTCCATCGGTGAAAAATGGTCATGTAATTCCTTGATATCTGATGAGCTCGTAAAAAGTAACCCAAACCGTCACCCCGGCGAAAGCCGGGGTCCATAACTAATTGTAATTACTGGATACCGGTCTTCGCCGGTAAGACGAAAAGAGTGCGAAATTGACTTTTTACGAAACCGTCATATCAAGCCCGCCGATTAAATAGAACCGTCCCCTTTTTTAGCGGCTTTTTCTTTGCTCATGGCGGCAAAGGCATCAAAAACCGTCTCCGGCGGTTGATACAGACTGGCCTCCGGTTTCTTGTCCAGATGCAGCGCGCCGGCGGGACAAACCGTAACGCAAAGCCCGCAGCCGATGCAGCGGCCGGCATCAAAAACGATTTTTTCATCTTTCATTCCAAGAGCATCCACGGTGCAGCGGCCGGCGCAAAGACCGCACTGCGAGCAGAGCGCTTCGTCAAAACGGCACAAATAGTTGCTTTTCACGGCTAGGGCGGGCGCCGGAAACAGTTTGAGCGAAATCAGCATGCCGCAACAGCAGGAACAGCAGCAGCACATTGCTTCCACCTGCCGGGAATTCAGAACGTGGACCACCAACCCTTCCGCCTCGCTCTGCTTCAGAATCGCCAGGGCCTCGTCGGTGTCGATATAGCGCGCCATGCCGTTTTCCACGTAGTAGTCGGCAAAGGCGTCAAACTGA